>JACDGC010000700.1 GCA_013815535.1 Ktedonobacterales bacterium | reverse complement strand
CCGCATGGGTCGTGAAGGGTGACTGAGATAGGGCATCACTGGTGGTCATGGCGCGTCCTCCTGGCAGGCATGGCATTGCCCTCATTGTAGCGCAAGGCACACCAGAGAAGTGTGGGCACGAATGCACCCTGCGACGAAACTAGGCAAAGAGATGCGTTGCCCTGCCACGGCAACTGGCCGATGGTTGAATAACCCTAGGCTTTCACCTGCCAGGCGCGCTGGCGCACGAAGCGGCGGACGGTGGGCGTCGCGGGCAGCGTCAGCAGACGGGTGGCGCGGTCGCGCTGCAAGACGAAATTGAGCGCGGTCTGGTCGTCATCTAGCGCGGACCAGAGCGGGCGCGCGAAGATCGGCTGCACCAGTTCCCAGCCCTCCGCCAGGGCGGAACGCAGATCATGCATCTGGCGTCGAACGTTGTGCCTTGGCACTGGGACGACGGATTCCGTCTGACGAAATGGCGCGGGAAATGTCGAAAGGGACTGCATCATGGCGAATTTCCTCCCTGAGCGGGGATAGCATCATATGCGAGCAAGCGGCGCACCAGAGCGCGCCACAGGGGACCCGCCGCCTCGCCACCAAAGATGGCAGTTCGGGGGTGATCCAACTTCACCAACACGACGAAGCGCGGATGGTCTGCCGGGGCATACCCCAGCACCGAAGCATAGGTGATTTCGGGGTGGGCGGGGTCGGGCGTCGACGTGCCCGTCTTAGCCGCCACCGCATAGCCGGGGATGAGCGCCGTCGCGGCCTCGCTGTGTTGCGACGATGTCACCAGCATCGTCGTCACCGTCGCGGCGGTTTGGGCGCTGATGACACGCCGCACCGTCTGCGGCGCAATGGTTTGGTTGTGGCCGTCCTGGCTGATGGCGCTCACCAGTTGCGGACGCAGCAGCAGGCCACCATTGGCCAGCGCGCCATAGGCCATCACCATTTGCAGGGGCGTCACGCCGATGCTCTCGCCAAAGGCATTTTCCGCCAGGTCGAGGTTGGTGAGATCCGCATTTGGCTCGGTCGGTGCCAGCATGCCGCTGGTTTCGCCCGCCAGATCCACCCCTGTGCTTGCGCCAAAACCAAAATTCGTCAGATAGCGCGTGAAGCGGTCATGCCCAACCGCGTTCAGTGCCACCCAGGCCGCGCCGACATTGGAGGAGTGTTGCAGCACCTCCGTCATCGTCTCTTGGCCCCACGCATTTTGATTCCAGTTCGCCAGCGTCTGCCCTCCTACTAGGATGGTGCCGGGATCATCGATGATGGTGTCCGGCACGATGCCACCGACATCAATCCCCGCCGCCATAGTCATCGCCTTCATGGTGGACCCCGGATCGTAGATGTGCGCGACAGCGGGATTCACGAAATCAGCGACATTTGCGGTGGCATAGGCATTGGGGTCAAAGTCGGGCGCGTTCGTCAACGCCAGAATCGCCCCCGTCTGGGGATCTTCGATGATGACGCTGCCCCCCGTCGCCCCCATCTGTGCCACCGCAGCGTGCAGGCCCATCTCAGCGACGGCTTGCAAGTTGGCATCCAGTGTCAGCGTCAGATCGGCCCCAGGGGTGGTGGGGATGACCCCCTGCGGCGCGCTGGCCAGCGGCTGGCCTTGCGCATCCAGGGTGGCATAGAGCGAGCCGGGCTTGCCCGCGAGCCAGCTATCATACTGTTCCTCGATGCCATATTGACCGCGACCATCAGCCCGCACGAAGCCGAGAATCTGGCCCGCCATGCTGCCGTCCGGCACCACACGCCAGGCCTGCGGTTGGGTGCTCATCCCTGGCAACATGCCCGCCGCGATCTGCTCATGGGCCGCCGCTGCCACCGTGCTGCTGAGATGGATGACATTCCCCGCTGCATCCGTCAACACGTGATAGCCCGTCGCCAACGCGAATTGGGGCTGAAGCGTTGCCGCCGCCACCCCGGTCAGCGTCACCAACCGCGTCAGCACGTCAGCACGGGTGGTGGCTGCGAGGTTTTGGATGATCAGCGGATCGGCCACGAGGGCATCACCGCTCATGGTGACGGCCAGCACCGTGCCGTTGCGGTCACGGATGGTGCCACGCACAGCGGGCAAGGGCACCATCCGCTGCTGTTGACCAAGGGCAAGGGCGCTCATCTGGGTGTGCTCGCCCACCTGCCAATACGTCATGCGGCCCGCAACGCCAACCAGGATGATCGCCAGCGCACCACCGAGGAGCCATTGGCGACGGAGTGGCCGCGTCCCCCCCAGCGGAAGCGGCACCGACGCGCGCACACTCCCCAGCTTCGCCTGGCTCAGCCGCTCGTGCGCGGGGCACGCATGGTGCAGCGGCAACTGCGCCGATTGTTGCGCGTTGGGGTCGCCCCGCGCACGCCAACCATGACACGTATATGGCATCATGGCTGGTCGCCTCCATGGGGATCGCCCCAGTCGCGTGGGGTCATCCCCAACGCTTGGGCCTGAGTGAAGATGAAGGTGGGCGAGGTCACACGGCCCAGTTCCACCAGAGCCGCTTGGTGCTGTGAAATGAGTTGCTGCGTCGTTTGCTGCTCCGCTTCCAGGCGGGCATTGGCGGCGCTCACTCGGTCGGCCTGGCTCAGATAGGCCCAGGCGGCGGCGGCCACCAGCACCAGGCACAGCCAGATGGGCGTACGTGGGCGCGTGGCGTTTGGTGCGGTTCCCCCCCGCGTCAACGAGAACTGTTGCATCCTTGTCGTTCCCTCTCAGGTGTCTCATAAGCGTTCCGCCACGCGGAGCTTGGCGCTGCCAGCGCGTGGGTTGGCGGCAAGTTCGGTGGCATCCGCGATCTGCGGATGATTGGTCAGAATCTTGA
>JACDGC010000699.1 GCA_013815535.1 Ktedonobacterales bacterium | reverse complement strand
CATAAACGGTGATCGCGGCCATCTCGCATGGGCGCAACGGCCCCGGAATCACTGGCGCAGCGAGGCCAGCACTTCGTCTTTGGCGTGTTCCTGGGCGTCGCGGCCCTGGCTCAGCGCTTCTTCATACCGTTCGCGTACCAGTTGGCTCTGGCGCACCAGATTTTTGCGCGTTTCTTCGCCTGACTGGGGGGCCAGCAAGATGGCGACGATCACGCCGACCGCCACGCCGAAGAGGATGCCCAGCAAGAAGCCCAGGCCAGAACCACCACGCTTTGCGGTGTCTTTCATGGATGTCATACTCCTTTCTGCAAGGATGGCAGGGGAATGAAGATCAAGCGACGATGTTCAGCAGTTCGTCAATGGCGAAGGGTTTGCGCAGCACGCGTGTGTCGCCATAGCGTTCGGGGTCACCCGTGATCAATGCTGTCACTTTGTCGGCGTCGCCCATCGACGCGGTATAGGCGATCACCGGCACACTACTCGTATCGGGATCCGCCTTCAATTCGCGCAGGACCGTAATGCCCGAAATATCCGTCAGCCTGAGGTCGAGAATGATGAGATCGGGCCGATTGACGCGCACGAATTCGACGACCGGGGCGCCGACATCGAGCACTGAGACTTGATGATGGTGCTCTTCCAGCATCATGCGCATGAGATAGAGGATGTCGTAGGTATCATCCACGATCAAGATGTGTTTCGCCATCGTTGGTGCCTTTCCACGTCGTATGAATCGTGCACAAGCCAGCACCGCGTCGCTGCCGGAAGAGTCCCCATTCGCTGTGCCCACAGCGCCTACTCCATTTAGTGTACCATGTTGGTGAATGGTCCACCAAACGTCCCAGGTTCATGGGCCGCATGCGGGGCGAACGCGCAACATTTCACCTTCGCTACTGCTGACCTTCCCAGCATATTTGGTGCCAGCCCGGATGGTTTGGCAGGGTGGTCGCTATGCCACCACGGGCGCGCTGAAACGCACTTCCAGTGCGCCATCGGCCATGCGGGCCCGCTTCGCTTCCAAGGGCACGAGCACTGCGGGCAACGTGATGGCGCGTTTGAAGTTGCCAATCTCGATATAGAGTTCGTCGCCTTTGCGCGTCATATTCACTTTGTCGATCTCCACATGCGGCAGAGGCAGGCGCAGGAGGTAATCATCGCCGGTGCGGGTGACTTCTTGCAGTTTGCCCGTGTAAAAGACGCGCGTTGGATCTTGGTCGCCAAATATCTGCTGCGCCAGTTCACGCAACGCCGCTGCGCCGACGATCTCGTGGGGCGCGTGGGGCGACTCCCAGATCGGGAGCGGCGCGAAGGTGTCGTGAATCTCGCGCAGATAGGGCTGTTGTTGGCTATACATCGCATTCATGAAGGGATCGTCCGTTGTTGGTGCGGGCAGGATGCGGTTGCACACTACCCCATCGATGGGATAGCCAAACAGCGCCAGATACGTCTCGGCGCGGAGGGCCTCTTTGATGACCATCTTCTCGGGCATCACTACCGGGCGATACGAGCTAATTGCTGGATTCAACAGCACTTCGCGCAGCGCCTTCACATGCACATTCAGTGTTTCGACCGCCTCCATCACATCGATGCCGGGCATCACGTTGCGCAGCAGTGGTTTCATCATGCTAAACGTGGCCGTTTGGAAGCGGTTGAGCTTACGGACGTAGAACGAGAAGGTGTCGGGCATCGACAACAGGCGCACCGTCTCACCGGTTGGCGCGGCGTCGATGACGGCCACCTCGAACTCACCCTCTTGCACACGGCGATAGATGTTGAGCAGGCTGGCGATCTCATCCATCCCAGGGATGAGCGCCATCTCTTCGGCGGCCACATCATCCACCCCTTGCTGGCGCAGGGTGGAACTGAGGTATTCTTGCAGTTTGCCCCAGTTCTCACGAATCTCATCCAGCACATTGATCTCTTGCGCCCACAGATTTGGGGCGATCTCTTTGGGCTGTGCCGTCAGCGTGACATCGAGCGAGTCAGCCAGACTGTGCGCCAGATCAGTGCTGACGACCAGCGTTTTTTTGCCGAGATCCGCTGAACGAAAGGCCGTGGCAGCCGAAACGGTTGTCTTGCCGACGCCGCCTTTACCCAAGTACAAAATGATGCGCATAGCAGAAACCCTCATCTTTCGCCTATAGTTATAGTCAATTGTGGTCGCCATAGCGGAGTGATTGCAAGGGAATGGTTCACCTTTGGCCAGCCTTTGTCTTTTCTTTACCCAGTGACCCGTTATGCCCTTCCCACGCGTCACAGATACACAGAGAGCCAACAACCCGCCGGACGGCGCCGCATGAGAGGGAAAAAATCCAGCATGATCACCGAGATCACCGAAGCCGGGGCAGCGCATGAGGCGGTCGACGCCCAGGCATATTGTCGCACCATCATTCGTCGCGCCGCGAAAACGTTTTACTGGGGATCGCTTTTTTTGCCGCGCCCCAAGCGGATGGCGGCTTGGACGCTCTATGCTTTTTGCCGATGTGTGGATGACTGCGTTGATGAGCAAACGGATGTGGCCCAGGCTGAGGCTGACCTGAACAAGTGGCGTGACTGGCTGTTGAGCGCCTATAAGGGTGTGGCGAGCGACCCTGTGACCACAGCGTGGGTGGAGATGTTGACGCGCTATGACGTGCCCCTGCAACCTGCGCTGGACCTGATCGAGGGTGCGCGGATGGATCTGCATCCCACCCAGCCAATGAGCTTTGATGAGTTGCACCTCTATTGTTATCGCGTCGCGGGCACGGTGGGGCTGCTGATGGCCCCCGTGTTGGGGTATAGCGCGCGGATGGCCCTGCCCTGCGCAGTGG
>JACDGC010000698.1 GCA_013815535.1 Ktedonobacterales bacterium | reverse complement strand
CGTGACCATGCCACTGGCGATGGTGAGCAGGATGTTGCGCGTGGCAAAGGCGACCGCGATGGCCAGTGCCCCAGCCAGCATGCGCGCGTTGCCCAGGGGCGACGCCACGGCTCCATCGCGCAGCACCAATTCGGGCAAGATGATGGCCGAGAGCGCGGCAATGGGGATGAAGCGCAATGCCCGCCCCATCAGCGTGGGCAACCGCAACCGATCCGCCAGCGCGATGAAGGAGAAGCGCATGGTGAAGGTCAGCACACCAACGACGATGATGGCGATCCACAGGGTGGTCATAGGATGTCCTCCGGGGCCGGAGCCAGAGCGGTCGGGATGGTTTGCCCCCGCCGCTCGGTGGCCAAACCAGCAGCGATGCCAACAAAGATGGCGGCCACCAGGCCCAGTTTGAGGGGCAGGTGCGCCGCCAGCACCGCCGCCGTGCCCCCCACCAGCGCCGCAATGATGCCCGCCCGGTCGCGCAGCGCGGGCACCACCAGCGCGATGAAGGTCAACGGCAGTGCGAAATCCAGCGACCAACTGGCGGGAATCTGCGCGCCCAACAAGATGCCCGCCGCCGTGCTGAGTTGCCATGACCCCCACAGTGCCAGCCCCGCGCCCAGGAAGTACCAGTGGCGGTGGGGATAATCTTCGGTCCGTTGATAGTGAATGACCGTCACAGCGTAGGCCTCATCGGTCAGCAAATAGCTGAGGAGGGCTTTCCAGCGCGTCGGCAACCGGGTGAGGTCGGGGGCGAGCGAGGCACTATAGAGCATATGACGCAAATTCAGGATCGTTGCGGTGACGGCGATGATCAGCGCGGGAATGCCCGCGCTCGCTAACTGGACGATGATGAATTGCGCCGAGCCCGCGAAGACGATGGCCGACATCCCCTGCACGAACAGCGGCGGCAGATGCGCCTGCACCGCCGTCACGCTATAGATCAAACCAAAGGGAATCGTGCCTGCCAGAATCGGCAGTTCATCGCGCAGCCCCTGCAAAAAAATGGAGCGTCGTGTTTTCATGCGGCAAACATATCACATAAATCCTGACAGATGGAGGGACAATTGCCCCGGTTTAGTGGGGACATTCGATAGTTTGCAAAAACGAAACTAATGCGGTATACTAAATTAAGTGGAG
Organism: Ktedonobacterales bacterium; assembly: GCA_013815535.1. Taxonomy (GTDB): domain Bacteria; phylum Chloroflexota; class Ktedonobacteria; order Ktedonobacterales; family JACDGC01; genus JACDGC01. The sequence continues at coordinate 1,677 of JACDGC010000698.1, read as the reverse complement.
ATGGAAAACAATATGCACGAACCCCAAACACCCGACCCCCTCACCAAAGACGCTTTGGTTGAGACGGCGTTTAATGCCCAGCGACTGCTTTCGCGGACGCTGCATGCGATGAACGCCCCCGAATGGCAAACCGTCGATCTGACGATGCCCCAAATGAAGGCATTGATGATCTTGGATACCGATGGGGCACTCTCGATTGGCGAGTTAGCGTGCCGCTTGAATTTCGGCAAACCCGCCATGAGCATCCTAGTGGAAAAGCTGGTGCAGGGCGGCTATCTGCAACGCGCTGATGACCCCGAGGATCGTCGCCGTGCCATCGTGCGCGTCAGTGAAAAAGGGGCCGACATCGTGGCAACATTGTTGCGTGGCACGCATACCAAGCTACGCCACTACCTCAGTCAGATGGAGCACGCCGATCTGGTGGCATTGGTGCAGGGCCTGGGGGCGATGGTCGCGATGATTACCCGCGACATGCCCGAAAGCGATCCCTGTGCACCCACGACCACCAATGCGGCGCGCACATCCACCACGCTGACCACCGCAACCAAAACGCGCAAACACTAGAAGGAATACATCATCCAATGGAAATGCCAATCGAACACGCCCCTGCGGCTGCTTCAGCCGGGCAACCACCCACCACCGGGCGCTTACGGGGCTTCCAGCTCGGCTCGGTGCTGGCGGCCATCATGGTCACCTTGCTGTTGTCGGCGTTGGACCAAACCATTGTCGGCACCGCCCTGCCCACCATCGTTGGGGAATTGCATGGTTTCAGCAACTATAGTTGGGTGCTGACCTCCTATCTGTTGACCTCAACCACGATGACGCCCATCATCGGCAAACTCTCAGACCAGTTCGGGCGCAAATGGTTCCTCGTCGTCGGCATCGTCATCTTCTTGATCGGCTCCGTGTTGAGCGGCGCCTCGCAGACTATGACCCAACTGATCCTCTTCCGTGGGCTGCAAGGCATCGGCGGCGGCATGATCTTGGCGTTGGTCTTCACCCTGGTTGGCGACATCTTCTCGCCCGCCGAACGCGCCCGGTGGCAGGGCTTGTTTTCCGGCGTCTTTGGTCTGGCGAGCGTCATCGGCCCGACGTTGGGTGGCTACATCACCGACAACATCAACTGGCGCTGGGTCTTTTACGTCAATCTGCCCCTGGGTATTTTAGCGCTCGTGCTGATCATCGTCTTCTTGCCGATGAACATCTCGCAGCGCAACACCACCTTGAAGGGGTGGGCCGCCATCGCGCGCATCGACTTCGCGGGGGCGTTTTTGTCGGCGGGCGCGACAGTGACGCTGCTGTTGGGCCTCTCCTGGGGCGGATCAACCTATCCGTGGGATGACGGGCGTGTCATCGGCACGCTGGTGGCGGCGGGTGTGCTCTTCATCGCTTTCATCATCACGGAACTCCGGGTCCAAAACCCGATCCTGCCGCTTTCGCTCTTTAAGAATCAGGTCTTCGCCAGCGGCGCACTGCTAGCGTTTCTAGTCGGTGCGGCCCTCTTTGGCACCATCATCTATCTGCCCCGCTTTGTACAAGAGGTGTTAGGTCAGGCAGCGACGAACTCTGGTGTGGTGACAACGCCCTTGGTGGTGACATTGGCCATTGGCGCTGCGCTCATCGGTCAGTTGATCGCGGTAGTGGGGCGCTACCAGTTCATTGCCATCATCGGTGGGC
>JACDGC010000039.1 GCA_013815535.1 Ktedonobacterales bacterium | reverse complement strand
CGACCACGGTATGCACATTCAAGGGCGTGCGGCGGGCGAGGATCTCGCCGAGATGACTGAGATGGTCGGGGGCGAGATGCTGGGCGATGACGATCGGCACCGCGAAATCGGCGGGCAGGGTCGCGACCAGGGTGGACAGGGCCTCGATGCCCCCCGAGGAGGAGCCAATGACCACCAGATCATACGCCGGTAACGACGGCGCGCGGGAAGGGGAGTGGGTCATGATGCACCTGATCGAGCGGCCACATCCATGGTTATCCGAACCGGGGCGAGGGCGTCGCCGCGGACCACCAACGATGGCGAAAGAGGTTCAGGGGGGTGCCTGAGCCAGGGTGAGCCCCCCGCATCCGGTGGGCAACGGTCTTGCTGACCGCACGGGGTCAGCCTGCTGCTGAGTGTACCACATCTGCCCCGCCCCGCGTGCACCGGCGAGATTAGGGGGCGGGGAGCAGCATCTGACGAATCTGAATGGCCTGGGCGTGCAGGGCGGCGGCTTGGTGCTGATAGACCTGCGCCTGGGCGGGCTGGTGCGGGAGGACCATCACGGCCAATTGCCCCAGGAGCTGCGCCCGCTCGGTGAGCGAGTTGAACGCCATCCACAGCGTATCCTCGACGCTCGCAGCTTGTTCGTCCACCATCGTTTCCGCGGTGTAGGCATGTCCTACCCGGCAGCGAAAGCGCACCAGGGCCCCATCGTGGATCTCCCAGAGGGGACCGCGACATTCGGGACAGGTGAGGGCCGTCAGGACGCCCGGCCGCTGTTCCTGGCTCAGCACGGTGGGGTCAAGGCCCGCGACCTGCGCTTCGAATTCCAGGTCCTCACGCATCGGGATCACCTCGGGGGCGGGCAAAATCGGGGTATGCGCTAACCCATTGACCCGGGTGGCGAGTTCCGGGATGCTGAGGCACCCATCGATTGGGACGTAGGTGCGGGCACTCGCTGGCATGCTGGGGAACAGGGCCGTGGCGGGATCTTGCACCAGGGTCACGCCCCCGCTGCGCTGAATGGCCAGCAGTCCGGCGGTGCCATCATTGAGCGCGCCACTCAAGACGATCCCCACCACCCGTGGCCCAAACGCCAACGCTGCCGTGCGAAAGAGGGGATCGACCGCCGGGCGACTGCGGTTTTCGCGGGGACCGGCGGCGAGCCGTATCAGGTCCGGGGTGAGCAGCAGATGCCGGTCGGGCGGGGCGGTGTAGATCCACCCGCCCTGGATCGCTTCCCGGTCTTCCGCTTGCTTGGCGGGTAACGGACCGGCACGGGCCAAAATCGCGGCGAGCTGGCTGGGCGAGTTGGCCGGAATGTGGAGGACCACGAACACCGCGCCGGGAAAATCGGGGGACAATCCGGCGACGAAGGCCATGAGGGCTTCCACGCCCCCAGCGGACGCCCCAACCACGATGATATCATGCGTGTGCATCACGTCACTCCTTGCCCGATCTGACAAGGCGAGTACGTGCCCCTGTCCACTCCCCCTTGCCGCATGGGCGGTGCCAACTTGCTGGGCGCACGTGGGCGTGGGAACACGTGCCGTTCGCTCCCACGCCCGCGTGCCCAGCAGTGCGTGCCTTAGTCGTTGGCTGGGGTGGTGGCGTCGTGCTGTTGTTTGACCGTGGCACGGCCCTCGGTCGCCCGCTGATACCCGTTGGTCGGCTCATGGGGATAGCGCTAGCCCAAGAAATACGGGATTTCACTCAGCAGGCGCAACTCGCCGCTCTCGAGATCGGACAGCGATGCTGTCTAGCAACGTATCGTGGATGCGTGCCATCTTGGGTTGTGTCGCTTGCATGGTTATGCCACCGCAAGGCGATCTCGAGAAATCCCTACGCGATGGCGGGACCGGACCAAGAGGACGGGCGCTAGTGGCAGCATGACGAGGCTGAAGCAGATTCCCAGCAGGACGAGTGGGCAGCAGCAGCCACAGCCGCCACGCCGAAAGACCATCATGGGTGCTCCTTACGACCCAGCGGGTCGGACTCTGTGGGGACAACACCGCGTGCTCCACGAACCCTGACGAGCAAACGAACATGCGGGAGTGCGGGTCCAGGACCTCTGCTGGCCAGAGAAGTGGGATCCAGGTCGTCAGAGATGGTGCGGGAGCAGTACGAACTGCTGGTTCATGCTCAATGCGGCACGCTACAATGTGGCGGTTGCTGGTCCCCTGATGAACCGCATCTGAAGAACCAGCAACCGCGCCGCATCCGTTGCGGACGCGCATCCCTCACTGTGCCGCTCGCTCCCGATCCCGGTCATGCTTGGAACGGTGATAGCCCGCCGCCAGCGCTTCGGCCTCCGATGTAAAATAGTGGCGATTTTCTTCCGCTGGTAAAGCTTGACTGTCGCGTGCATGAAAGACCAGCGTGTGGCGGTTCCCTACGACAGCCGATGATTCCGCCCCTGCTGGTGCCGGAGCATCGGGGGCATGCGACGGCGTTGGTGCCGTATCCGCGTCGGGGAGGGCGGTTCCCAGCGCGGCGTCTTGCGGCGGTGGTGCTGTTGCCTTACTCACCGGCAATCCCACGTCGTGTGTATGTGTGGGAGTATCAGCCAGGGAAGGTGCCGAGCGCAAGGCCATTGCTGGCGCGGATGGCAAGCGCGCTGCGCGGCGGAAGCGGGAACGGACCAGGAGGCGTAGCCCGAACACGAGCAATCCTCCAGCACTGATACTGCTCACCAGGAACAGCCATGGTTGGCGTTGGCGCACTTTCATCATTCCTCGTCTCTTCCGACGTGTCGGCTCAAGCATGTTGCACACGTCCACAATGGTGAGGCCGTCATCGCCACCATGCGGCTCGTCGGGAAACGATCCGCATCTTTGCGCGTCATCGGCAGGGAAAGCCGCCCTGACCAAATGGTGTTGCTTGGTTGAGAGGGGCTCCGTCTCCTCACCTGCTTCCCTCTTGGCAAGTTCACTGCCATGTTGGATCGGGCACCGCGCCAACCTGCGCGACGGTGACCTGCGCGCTGGCGGGGTCCCCACCCACCCATACTTACTTCCTATGGCGAGGTCGGAGCCTGCCAAGATCTGCCCTTCCTCGTCCATCCCTCACCAGGATCGCCTGGTATCCCCTCTCCGCGGCCATCAGCGCCAGGCGCTGAGCAGTGGGTGGTTCTTCCTCGCCCATCAGTAGCACTCCCAGGCCGTCATTCTTCACGGCGCTGCGTTTCTTGTTCATCGGCGAGGTGCCGGAGAAAGAGCGACGCTTGGTCCGGCTGCACGACGATCCCCGCCGGGGTGGCAATGGTAAACTCGCGCAAGGCGGTATCGTGGGCCGAGTAGCGCAGCTTCAGCACGGAAATAATGCGGTGGAGTTGTCCCTGGGCGGTCACCTGCTGGGCCAGCAGCACATTCTCTGCCAGCACCTCCAGGGGCTCGGCGGAGAAATCGAGGGTGGCCGCGACGGCTTGGCGAATCTCTTTGAGAAACAGGGTCGTGACCCCTTGCTGGTTCAAGAGGTGCAGCAAAGCCGCCAGATCCTCCCGTAACCGCGCTGGCGCGGGGGAAGTGCTGACGGCGTCTTCGATCTCGGTGATGCTGTCGACGATGAGGCGCTGCGGCTGCACCTCCGCCAGGACCCCGATCAACCGATCTGCCAGGATATCCGGTTCCACCTTGATGGGCAAGAGGGCCAGGAAGTGGAGGGTGCCCGCCGCGAGGGCTGCCAGTAAAGGCGCGTCCAGCGTCAAGCCCGCCGTCGTTTGCCGCAGTTGAGCACGCGATTCGCGCAGGGAGAGGTACACCATCCGCTCGCCCGCCGCGATGCCCGCCAGCGCGAAATGCAGGGCGAGGAGCGTCTTGCCCACCCCCAGACTCCCGGCGAGGACGGTCGAAGTGCCCTGGGGAATGCCGCCGCCGATCAACTCATCCAGGGCCGGGAGGCCAAAGGAACACCGTAACAGGCGCGCGGACACCACCGCGCCGTCACTTGGCACCGCGGCGGTGTCCGAACGCGGCGTGGGTCCATCGTCGTCACGCGCAGCGGCGGCAACGCGCTCTTCCAATTGGGGGTAGATCTGTACGCCAGCGGCGGAGAGGGTCAAAGCATGCACACCGGGCAAGGGTTAGGCCCCGCGCACCTTCACGATTTTCATCTGGCGGAAGTGGCGGATACCCTGCACACGATAGGGCAACCCGATGATGAGATCCGCCGTGGTGACCTCCGCCATCGTATCCGGTGCGCGGGGCTGGCCTTCACTGGTCATGAGGGTCGTGATCCCGCTGGTCGCGAGGTGGGTGCCGATAGCGTAAAAGAATTGGCGTGCCGCGTGGGGGGCGGGCGCGAGGTCATCAAACTATGCATCCTATCGAGCAGAATCACATCGGCCTGATGGCGCCGTGCGATCTGGACGATGTCCGTTTGGGCGGTGGCGAGATCGCCGGTAAGGAACTGGCGCAGGCTGAGCACCTGAAGCGCACCGCCCAGGTGCTCATCGCGGAAGAAGGGGTAGCTGCGGAGATGCGCGATGAGGGAGCCGGTGGACTCGGAGAGGGTGGTGAAGATGAGCGCTTTCTTTCCGGCCTCGACGAGATCGAAGATGATTTGGCAGGCCAGCGTCGTCTTGCCCGACCCGGGCACGCCCACGATCAGGGCCGTCGCGCCACGGGGAATGCCGCCCCCCAGAAGGGTATCGAGGTGCGGCATGGTCGTCGTGAGTGTGGGGAATGGTTGCATCGTCTCGTCCTTCACGCTATCGCCGCTGACCGCGATCATTTCATGCAGGAGCAGGCGGTTTCTCAGCTACCCGACCACGGATGCACTGCGAACGGATCATGGTGTTGTCGGGTGTGGCAGCGCTGTTGCGCCATTTCCTGCGGATGCCAGTTGGGCGACCCATTCCCGATCTGCGCAGGGAAGGGAATAATGTGCCGCCTAAGGCTCACTCGTTGACAGGTGTCATCAGTGTGAGTGGCGGCCCAGCGGTGGCCCGCGACGTCGACCATGGCCCAGTACGCCACCAATTCGGTGCTGGTCGAAGTGCACGACACGGGTATTCGGCACGAGATACAGCGTGCCTGCCACCAGATCAGCGGTAGTGTGGACGACCTGGAGAGGCATGGTGCTGCGTTGCCGCACCTGTTCCAGCAACTGGTCGGCGCGCAAGTCCGCCGATGGGTGACTGATGATGACCAGTGCCGTGAGGGTGGTGGGCAGGATTGTGACGATCAGCAGGGTCTCGCTGCTGGACGAACCTACGGCGATGATGTGGGCCAAGGAGGGCGCTGCGTCCATGGGGGTCATCCTTTCCCGACGGTGCGTTCTGGTGGTGCTACTTCGCCGCAGTATAACGCACTCGGCGCTCTTTGGCTACCGTCAGCGACAACGCGCACGTGGGGGAATTGCCGCACAGCGCCCGCCTCTTCACACCGTCACGCCGCGCGTGCTCGCCGATGGGGTTGAGCAAGAGGGCAAGACGACCGCGTCCACTCAAGCATTTGCCCACCGTGTGGGGCAGGGGGCAAGCGCGTCGCCTATCGGTCACCGTTTGGCGAATCGCTTGCGGAACAGGTGAACACGCGCACTGCGCCACAGCGCGTATACCTGGTGAAAGTTCCGCTCAAGGAGTGCTGTATGGATCCACTTCTTGCTGGTGAAGCAGGTGAACTGCCGCTCTTCCCTGAGCCGCCATCGGATGGGCCATCTGTCCCGCTCATCCTGATCGTGGATGATGAAGCGGCGATTCTCGCGGGTCTCCAGATGTTCCTCGAAGACGAAGGCTATCGGGTCCTCAGTGCAAGGAAGGGTACCCTTGCGCTCGGGTTGGTGCGTCAAGAACAGCCCGCTCTCGTGATCTGCGACTACATGATGCCGGGCATGAATGGCGAAGACGTGCTGGGCGCGATCCGTGCCCAGACCCAAGCGGAGCAGCGCGTCACCCCCATCCTCGTCCTGATGTCGGCGGCGCACCAGCTCCTCACGCGGTCGGTCGCGGCAGACGCCTGGCTCACGAAACCGTTCGAGCTGGATATCATGGCGGATCTGCTCGCACGACTGTTATCCAGGGATGCTGCGTAGCTCCGCTTCCGCGCAGGGACAATTCCGGTCGATTGACAGTGGCCGCACGCGACGGGTGGGTAGCCCGACCCATCTTGAAAAGGTCGATCATGGCCGCTGCCCCCACAAGCAATATTCACCTAGCGAATGGCCTCACAGCGGCGGCATTGCTCGAAGCGGAAATTGTCCGGATCCTTCTGCCAGTGATGCTCACAGAATGGTTGCATGGTTCCTCCGGGGTTGACGGTATGTCCAGCCCGATCTTCGCATCAGCAGGGGCGATTATCAATCCGTGTTTTGATGATGCACAACGACCCATTGTGCTGGCTCCCCGCCCTGGTCCGGTTCGGAAACGGTCGCATCGACGAAGTACAGGCCCTGCCTGGCGCGGGTCAAGGCCACATAGCGGAGATGCATTTCTTGGGTGTACTGCCAGGGATGCTGGCGGGGCCACACGAGCGGCAGTTTCTCGGGCTTGTAGATAAAGACGTGTTCCTCCTCTCACCCTTTCGCCTTGTGGACCGTTGACAGCCAGACATCCGGCTTTTCCTTGCTGAAGAGCGCGCGCATCTTCTCCTTGAGCGCGCCCGCCGTCGGCATGCCAAACGCCTCATAGCACACCCGCACCGCGGCGGCGCGATCCGTGAGCGCCTGGATGAGCGGCTCGGCATCCTCGGCGGGGCGCTGGCGCAGGCGCTCCACCTGGAGCTGTTCATAGGTCGCGAGCCAATCGCCGAACTGCTCATATCGCGCGCCGGGCATGTCGAGAACGGCCTCCAGCAGCTCAATGAGTTGCTCGCCGATCTCCCGGCCCCGCACGCGCGCGTTGATCTGCTGGCCGATGAGACGGATGCAGAGCGCGATGAGCGGCGCGGTGACGCGGCAGACGACCAGCGCCTGGCCGGGCAGCCCCCGCAGCCCCCGCAGCCGCTCGATCAGGTCGTCTTCACTGATATGCTCGACAATGCCCTCTGGGGCATCGGGGCGCGCCTCGATTTGGGGCACGATGGCTTTGGCGAGTTCGACGTGGCTGGCCAGGCAGCGATAGCAGATGCTGAGGGGGAGCTGGGTGGCCTGGGTCCGCTCGACGATGCGATCAAACGCCTGATCGTCCGCTCCCGCGAAGCCATAGATGGCTTGCGCCCGATCGCCTACAAAAATGAGGCGGCCACCATCGGGCTTGGCGCATTTGAGCGCGAGGTCTAGCACGGCGGCACTGAGATCCTGACACTCATCGATCAAGACAATATCCACTGGCTTGGGTCCCAGGTGCCATTTCCAGGGCAAATAGATCATGTCGGTGAAATCGATGATGCCTTCCGCTCCGCGCGCTGGCGGGCCTGCTGCCGCGCCTCGTGGTCGCTTTGCGGCTCTGGCAACTTCAGCGGTTCAGGTTCAAGCTCCAGCGCGTAGTGGTCGGCCATCGCCAGCAGGGCTACCGTATCGCTGGGATTGGTCAGCGTCAAACGCGCCAGGCGGACGAGATCCGTCAAGGCCGCGGTGCAGTGCTTTTCATCCCCCTGGCTGCGTGGGCGGACGGTGCTGATGACCAAGGTACGAGCAAGGACGCGGTATTTCAATTCCTTTGGCGCTGGGTTGAGCTGCTTGCCCAGGTGCTTGAACAACGTGCCGAGGCCGATCTTATGAGCGGTCCGCGCGGCCCCCTTCATCCCCGCCTCGCTGAGCTTGTGATTGATCTCCTCTTCGATGCTCGCATTGAATGCCAAGAACATCCACGTCCGGCGCTGCGCCTCGATCAGCTTCGCGGCGTGGAGGATCGTCGTGGTCTTGCCGCTGCCCGCGACGGCGGCGATCAGCGCGTTGCCCGTCGCGTTGATGATGTGGTTGAACACGGCACGCTGGTAATCGCTGGGGGTGAAGTCACCTAGGAGGCTGAGGTCGAGGCTGGCCACCTCGGCCTCGGGAGGGAGGGCAGCGGTCGGTGCGTCTGGCGCCGACAATGCGGGGGCTGGCGCAGCGAGGGCCGCCGCGGCGGTCAGGGGGAGCGCCGCCGGTCGGCGTTCAACGCCATGCCCATGGGTGGTGGCCATCGGCGCATCGGCGGCGATCTGCGCCCAGCGCTCATCAATGAGGGTGGCGACGATCCCCTCTTCATCGCAGCCCGGAAACGTCGCCAGCAATGCCCGCAACGTTCGCGCGGCATCCTCACTCAGCTGGACATGGCGACGGAGCTTGCGCCCCCGCCGGGCGCTGCTGTTGCCGCTGCGTTCATTGCCGGGCATATCGCCTCCCTGATGATCAATCCTGGTTTTGCTAATCATACCGACTCATAACATGCTGGGTCTGACGTAATTTTGGTGCAGTTAGGCCAGCCCTCCCTGCCTCCCGATCGGCTAGCTCGCTTGTGGGAGCACGACCCGCTGCCGCAGGGTCGCTAAGCCCATCTTGCCATAGCCACTGCGCTTGATCAGTTTGAGACGATGCACATTCCCTTCGACGACCCCTTGGCTGTACGGCAGCGTCAACCCCGCACGCACGGCGGAATCATCCTTGCGGAGCCCGGCGGCATACGCCCGCAAGGGGGCACACCCACGTTGCTCGACCTCGACGAGCCAGGCATCGAGGTCCTGACCACTGCGCGTCCGCACCATGCGACCAAACGCTTGCACGTGATCATAGGTTGTTTGTATTTCCGGCGCTTGCCCCAGCAGATCAGCGAGCACCTGCCGTTCTTCACGACGGAGATGCGCGGGGTCTTTCAGGCAGAGGCGAGCAGCCCGTCGTGGCGTGAGCGAGGTGCTTGGCGGACCTAGCGGCGACGGTTCGGTGGAGCGATACCCGCGTATTCCGGTGGCTTTGCGCAGGAGCGTCACCCACCGCGACACGGTACGAAAGCCCACCACGTGCCCCTGTTCTTTGAGGTCGCGCCACATCTGGACGGCATTGTGGCATCCTTGCGCCCAGCGCTGCTCGACGTACCGACGGGTGTGCCGTTGCTGAGCGGTCTGGGGCGGGGTAATGCGGCGTCGCGGTGGGGAACTGGTCATCGCCAGATAGCGATACACCGTTTGGCGGCTGACTCCCAGGTGGCGGGCGATGGCCGCCGCCGTGCATCCTTGCGCCTTGAATTGCTGGACCTGCTCGTAGCGCTGCCGCTGCCGTGCCTGTTCGGCCTGCCCTTCGGCTTCCTCCGCTTTGCTGCGTCCTAACAGGGTAGGGGACGCATCCCGGAGTTGGTCATGGGCGGTACGTAGGGGACGCGCTTGGTCCCGGAACCATGTCTCTAGGCGTTCCGCCAGGTTTTCGAGTAAATGCCAACGGTCCGCGACCTGCTGGGCCTGAGGCGCACCGCGGCGAATGGCTTCCCCGAAATTGATGGCGCGATCGCGACTCACGACGACGATTTCGGGATGCTGGGCGAGCCATCGGCTAACGGTCGCTGGTTCGCAATCCGGCAGTAAATCAACGACGCGATGGCTCAGCAGGTCCACGATAATCGTGCCAAAGACGCGCCCGCGCCGGAAGGCAAATTCATCAACGCCGATATGCGTGAGCGGGGCGCGAGCAGGGGCTTGCAAGGAGCGAATATGGCGGAGCAATGTGTCTGGTTTGGCGACGAGACCGAGGGCCTGTAAGAGCCGTGCCCCTGGCTTGCCGCCGAGGGCGAGGCCAACGAGCGTGAACCACGTCGTCAAACGATCGGTGCGCCGAGCGTAGGGCATGATGCTGGTGGCAAAGCGTTCCGTAAAAATACGGCGGGGACACGCGGTATCGGCACAACGCCAGCGGCGTACATGCAGTTCGAGACGGAGCGTGATGCCCTGCCAGGGCAAGTCGAGGAGGGTGCGTTGGTAGTGGGAATGCACCTGGGATGACGCTCGCTGGCACAGCGGACAAGCGCTGGTGGTCTGCGTTGAGCACACAACCGCCACGATCTCGTGGGCCGTCGCGCGTAACTTCTGTAAGGCAAAGCACGTGGGATCGGGCAAAATGGTGTCCATGCCGCACCTCCTCGTACAGGAAGTATGGCATTTTGCCCGCAATTACTGCTAGCTTCCCCCCTTGCACCAAAACTGCGTCAGACCCAGCATGTCGTGAGTCGGTATGGTGCCTAGCGATAGGGATGCCCTTTTTTCTCCCCAGCGATGATACGGATGGTGGCGCGGGCGTTGATGCTACACCGCGAGAAGGAGTGCCGTGTGACACAAGACATTTTGGCGATTCATGGCGGCTGGCACGGGTCATGGGTCTGGACCAAGCTCACGCCGCTCCTGATCGCCCAGGGGTTTCGGGTGCATACCCCCACCCTGGTAGGGATGGGGGAGACGGCGACAGTGTATCGTCATCACCCCTACTCAAAGCTGGGGGTGTCCGATCATGTGCGGCAAATCGAAGAGTACATTCGCCTCAATGGATTGGAGCAGCCGTATCTCGTCGGGCACTCGTATGCGGGGGCCGTACTTAATGGGGTGCTCAACGACATGGGCCATCAGATCCGTGGCGCGTTGTTCCTCGATGCCCTGTTTTTCACACCCGGGGTGGACTTTGCCCATCTCATCGCGATCAAACACCCCCCGGCCTGGTGTAGCCATAAAATAAAGTCTGGCACTCATCCTTTTTGCAGATGTCAACTAGACCCTCCCTCTCTGGGATAAGGAGCGAGATGCAAAATGGCTGACTGCAGAGAAAAGTCCGACACAAATTGTATACACAACAAGAGCTAGGGATATAATTTTGGGGCTGTAGGTAAAGTCAAGAGGCAGCACGAGCCAAGCGAGCGACTATGAGGCGAAGCATAGCGAGATAGACCCGGACTTCACTGCTGGTGAGCAGTTCGTCAGAGTCAACCACCAAGCGGCGATTGGTAGAGAGCCACGCGAAGGTGCGTTCGACCACCCACCGACGCGGCAACGGGGCGAAGCCGCTGGGGTCAGAGCGCAGCCCAGTGAAGCCGAAGCTGGTGGGCATGGTGCCTGCTTGATAGCGCAGCCCGCCATAAGGACTATACAACTGACTGGCGGTGACGTTGCCCGCCGTATCCAGCGCCTCGGTGACGCTGGCCAAGCCATCCGCCACCAGATACGAGAGGGTGCTACCCACCCGCACCGCCAGGCGGCGTTGGCCGACGTAGTAGTACTTGGTGACGGTGGTGCTGGCTCCGGTGGTGGCGATCTCCTCCAACTGCCCCAGGAAGACCGTCGTGGTGGTCGTGGTCGAGCCATTGGTGGGCTTGCAGCCAGATGCGGTCGCCGTCGCCGTTGTAGCCATTGGCGGTGTACTGCGTCGCTCCCGTGGGCTGGTTCCCTCAGACCACCATCCGGCGCTCATCATAGAAGGTCAGCCTTTGGCCAGTGAGGTTCCCCCTGCGCAGGTCTGACTAATTATTGCAATGTTGCTCAAAAGCCAAATTGACGTTTGAAGCCGTCAATATTCGGGCATTGTTTCATAAAAAGTTATTGATAATCCAGATTCCCCTTCTATGTTGTCTGCTATTTCAACCATAAATTTGTTCTCCGGAAATTCGCTCTTAAGCCGAGATTCCCAAAAGTGTTTTAACACATAAGCAAAACTGCTCAGAACTTCTTCATCCTCAAGTTCTGAAGAAAATTTTACAAGTTGTCCTAATGACCAAGCATTTACCCATCTTTCAATGTGCTTTTTACTCCCGTTAAACTGGTCTTTTAAGGTTGATAGATTGCCTGTATAAAACTCCGCAATAAAAAAATGTCCTTCATCTTCTGCAATCTTTGGCCATAATAGACTAACCAGTGAAAGAATTTGATCCACAGTGCAGTTATTTGCGGCATAGTTCATCAGACTATTGCCATAGGAATGAGCGAATCGCTTTAAAATTTCGTCTGGGACCAAACTTTCGTGTATTTTCATTGCTAATCCTCGTGTTCCAAGTTTAGTCCTTTTGATAAAGGCTGGTTTATGATGTAAACTGGAAGTAGTGCTACCAGTTTCGAAACTGGTAGCACTACATGTTTTGCTACAAGTCCTCAGGAATAGACGATGGCAGTTCTTGTATTGTTCTCCCTTTCGACTTCTAACTCAAGAGACGCAACCACTCGCTTGGAACTGAACCTGCGAGTTTTATTTCTCGCCAATATTTAGTTCCATCAGGCCCCATAGAAAATACGGTCATTTTAACGCGCTTGCTACTAATGTCGTAGATTCTCTCACCGTATTGATCGTAAACAATTGCATGCTCACCTCCTGTTGTAATGCTGTAACTATTAGGAATCCCAGTTTTTGGAGTTTTTGCTCCGCTTCTCCCAGCTTGGACCGGATCGGGATTTTTTGTTAACGTATCTGGCAAGTTGGGATCTAAATCCTTTGTATCTTCAATTGTTCGATCAAATCCACGGCCGCAGTTATGGACGACCCAACGACCAACTCCAACAAAATAGGTGTGATCCTCTTCAACGGTTAGATTGTACCGCACCGCCTCGCCAGCGACAACCTTGGTCCCAACCACGACACCCAATGAGCCATCAGCGCGGCGGACATGTTCGCCTGCCTTGAGGTCTTGGGCATTGACCCAACCCAGTTCCGCCGTGAGGAACGGATGCTCGGTGGTGGTATGCAACACTTCCTGCGTCGGAGGAGCCTGGCTACCATGACTGGCCAGCGCCGCATCCTGCTGCTTCTGCGCGGACGCCGTGACATCCTGAGGCTTCGTTTGCGTCTTGGTATCAGCGGCGAGCGTGACATCGAGCAGGTTGTCATCATGGTTGATGAAGACATGCTGCACCGTCTCGACTTTGGTCTTGCCTGTGGCTGCATCCAGCGCCAGGACCTTGTCACCGACTTTGAGCGTCCCAATTGCCTGTTGCCCTGCTGGGGTGGCGACAGGGGTGGTGTACTCAAAGCTGTTACCAACCTTACAGACATCTTCTAGGGCATCGCCAGCGCCTTTCTCGCCTAATTCGCCACCCTCCTTCGCGGCGAGTTCTGCCGCCTCACGTTCCCCCATCTCCACCGCTTCCTTGCCCGCGAACTTGGCGCCAATCTCCAATCCGGCTTTGACGCCGACATAGGCGGCCTTCAGCCCCTCGCCGACACCGATGACGGTGGTGGCATCCATGAAGGCGTTGAAGCCCAGGTTCACGATCGAGCCAAATTTGTCCTGCCAACTCGCATTGGGGTTGAAGAGCGTCTTGACATCGTTGACCATGTCGCTGATGCCCAACGCGCCATCCAGCACCGCGCCTACCACCGGGGCCGCTGCCTGCACCACATGCGCCACGGCAGGCGCCACCGCTTGCACCACGTTGGTCACGGTTTTGATGGCATGGTCTAGGATGTCGGGCCAGTGCCCCGTCGCGTCGGTCAGCGTCTCCGGGTTGCCGGTGACGTAGGCATAGCGGTTCAGCCCGCCCAGGATGGCCCCGCCGCTGGGTAACGCATCATCGGCGCTGGTGAACTGCCCCGCCACGGGGTCGTAGAAGCGCGAGTCGGTGACGACCAGCCCGCTGGGGTCAGAGCGCAGCCCAGTGAAACCGAAGCTGGTGGGCATGGTGCCCGCTTGATAGCGCAGCCCGCC
>JACDGC010000697.1 GCA_013815535.1 Ktedonobacterales bacterium | reverse complement strand
CCGACACGCAGTGCGGCTTTAAGTGCTTTACCCGTGCTGTGGCGCAAGATGTGTGTGGGCGGCAACGGCTCCCCGGTTTCAGCTTCGATGTGGAGCTATTAGCGCTGGCACGGGCACGTGGCTATCACATCGCGGAAATTCCGATAGATTGGTATCATGAACGCCATAGCCGTGTGCGCCCCCTACGTGATACCATCATGATGGTGCGCGACATCTGGCGGGTGCGTCAGCGGATGCAACGCGATGCCACCCTTGCCGCCAGCACACGCGCTGCGAACCCGGAAGAAGCGGGGTTGTTCTTGGAGCACGCCGAGCGCCCCATGGTAAACGCCGAATAGCGTACCACCCAGTGCGATAGCAGAAACCCACCATACCATATGAATCTTTCGACCGAAGACACCATCGTCGCGATCGCTACACCGCCGGGGCAAGGTGGCGTGGGCATCGTGCGGCTCAGCGGCCCCCAGGCATGGCCCCTGGCCCAGCGCCTCTTCCGCCGCCGCGCAACGGGTTCGTTGCGTCCGCAACGGCTCTATTATGGCGACATCTGCGATCCAGCGACCAATGAGGTATGGGATGATGGCCTGCTCGCTGTCATGCGAGCACCTAATAGTTACACGGGTGATGACGTCGCTGAGATCAATGCCCATGGCGCGCCGATCATCCTGGGGCGCATCGTGGGGGCTGCGCTGGCGTTGGGGGCCCGTGCCGCCGAGCCAGGCGAGATGACTCTGCGCGCCTTCTTGCATGGGAAGCTCGATCTGGCGCAGGCCGAAGGAGTGGCCGATCTCATCAGCGCCAATTCCGCCGCCGCTGCCCGCCAAGCGCATAATCAACTGGCGGGGCACCTCTCCGCGCGGGTCCGCAAGGCGCGGGACGGCACCTTGCGGGCGCTGGCGCAGATCGATGCCAGCATCGATTTTCCCGAGGAGGAAGTCCCCACTCCTGACCACGCGAGCCTCGCGGCAGACATCCGCGCGGTGGAAGACGAGGTGGCGGATCTGCTGGCAAGCGCCGCGCGAGGCCGCATCACGCGCGAGGGGGTGCGTTGTGTCATCGCGGGTCGCCCAAACGTGGGAAAATCCAGCCTGCTCAACGCGTTGCTGCGCAGTGAGCGTGCCATCGTCACGCCCATCGCTGGCACCACCCGCGACACGGTGGAAGAATCCGCGTTGATTGGCGGCGTGGCGTTTCATTTGATCGATACCGCAGGCATTACGGCGACGGATGATCCCATCGAGGCGCTCGGCATCGCGCGAAGTCGCGCCGCCATTGCCGCCGCTGACCTCGCTTTATTGGTGCTGGACCGCTCCATGCCGCTCACGCCTTCTGATCAGCAGATCGCGCAAGAATTGCATGACGTTGGGTTTGGCCAAGAGCGCCCCCTGGTGGTCGTCACCAACAAAAGTGATTTGCCTAAAGAGTGGGAGCAAACGGCGGTTCACCATCTGCTCACCACGGCTGGCATCTCAGCGCCATCTTCACCCAACGGGCACGATGCATTGCCCACGTCCCTGCACGACACCTGCGAAATCTCTACCGTGACGGGCGAAGCATTGCACACTCTGGAAGCGATGATGCTGGAAGCTACTGTGGGCAGTGCAGGCCCTGACAGTGCCGCACTGGTGGCACGTGCGCGTCACCGTGACGCACTGCGCAGTGCCGGGGAAGCGCTGGCCGCTGCGCAGTCGACCTTGCGCGACCGCCTGCCAGTGGATCTGGTTGCCGAGGATCTACGTGACGCACTGCATGCGCTGGGCCTCATCACAGGCGAAACCATCACTGAAGACCTGCTTAGCAGCATCTTCAGCGAGTTCTGCATCGGCAAATAGTCACCAGCAGGTCCACCTATCCTGGTGGCTTGCATAATCTGCAGCGTGCCCTTGGGCGCAGAGAGACGAGATCGTATGTTTACTGGCATCGTTGAAGAGATGGGCACGCTCACAGCGAGCGTCGAGCACGACGGACGGCGTGAACTCACTTTTGCCGCGACTGTGGCTCTGGTGGGCACACGACTGGGTGACAGCATCGCGGTGAATGGTGTTTGTCTGACCGCCATCGACCTGACCCCCACAACCTTCACCATCGAGATTCAACCCGAGACACAGCGTCGTACGAATCTGGGCGACCTGCACCCTGGCGACCGTGTCAATCTAGAGCGCCCGCTCGCCGCCGATGGGCGCTTTGGTGGCCATATCGTGCAGGGCCACATCGACGGCACTGGCACCCTGCGCGCGTTGACGCCAGACGGCCCAGCCATCGTTGCCACCATCGCGGTCGCGCCCGATCTGCTGCGCTATATCGTCCCCCAAGGCTTCATTGCCGTGGATGGTACTAGCTTGACCGTGGTAAATGTCGACCGCTCCACCGCGACGTTTACCGTTGCGCTCATCACCCACACGCAAGCTGCCATCACGCTGCCCACCCTTGCTGTCGGCAACCGCGTCAACATCGAAGTAGACATTATCAGCAAGTATGTCGAATCTTTAGTTGGGCAAAAATAATGGATGAAGTGAGGAAAATCCTCACTTCTTGACATGTCACCCTCGTTATCGTATGATTGCAAACCGTGAAGACTCGACATACTTTAGGGGATCGACATGACTAAAAAAAAGCAACTTCAGTGGAACATCAATGACCTGAATGAATCTTTTGAACGTTCCTTGCTTGCGGAGAATCTTTCTCCGCATACGATTAGAGCAACTTACAGAGAAGTAGATCAGGCATACATTCTGCGGGAAGTGAAGTATGCGAGCCTATTCCCATGACCTGCGAGAACGTCTGGTGCAAGCGGTGGCCGAAGGTCAGCCC
>JACDGC010000696.1 GCA_013815535.1 Ktedonobacterales bacterium | reverse complement strand
ACCCTCTTTTGTGCCATCAAGCCCTACCAACCTGGGCGTCTGGTCGCGTTTGGCATCGTGCTGGGGCTGGGGCTCGTTGCCGTGTTGCTGCGCCCACCGCCGCCGCGTCAGCACGATGCTCGCCCCGCCCCAGGGTTATGGCGGTTGCGGTGGGCGGGCTTTGGCATGCAGGTGGCGCTTTTCGTCATCTATTATCTCGCGCCGCGTTTGGTGCCGCCTGTCGTGACGACGGGATTGTTATGTGCTTTCGCGGGTTGGCTCATCTGGCGATTACGCACATGGACGGCCCGCTCTGATTGGTCATCGCGCCAGACGGTCGCGCTCGTCACAGGTGCTTTTGGCCTCACCCTGCTGCTCGCGCTCATCCCGGTGGTGTTCCTGACCGGTGAGGGGGTGGCCGAGCTCGCGTGGTTCGTCTTTTTGCTGCGCTTGGCGGCCTATACCCGCTGTCACCCGCTAACGTCGCTGGCGCTTCAGCCATCGGAGGGCGAACCGTGAATATCGTTGCGCAACGTCTGCTCAGCCAGCACCTCGCCGGGGAATCCTGGGCGCACCCTGCGGAGGTGGTGCAGGGGCTTGGGGCGGTGCAAGCCCAGGACTATACCCAGGCATTATGGGCCATTGGCGTGCGGCTGGCGTCGGCGACGGTGGGCACGGTGACGCAGGCGATCACAGATCGCCAGATTCTGCGGACGTGGCCGATGCGCGGAACGATTCATTTCGTCCCGGCGGTGGATGCGAAGTGGCTGGTCAATCTCTCCGCGCCGCGCATGCTCGCGCGCGACGGCCGTCGCCAAGCACTCTTGGAGTTGAACGAAACCATCTTGGGGCAATGCAAAGATCTGTGCGTTGCGGCGCTGGCGGATGGGCAACCCATGCCTCGCCCAGCGTTGCTTCAACTCTTCGAAGATGCGGGCATTCGCACGCAGCCATCGCGTGGCTATCACATCCTGTGGTATCTGGCGCAGACAGGCGTGCTTTGTTTTGGCCCGATGCAAGGCAAGCAGCCAACCTTCGTGCTGCTGGATGCCTGGGTGCCCCATGCGCGTGTGCTCGACCGCGATGAAGCGCTGGCAACGTTGGCCGGTCGCTACATTGCTGGCCATGGGCCCGCCACGGCCCACGACTTCGCGTGGTGGGCCGGGCTGACGCTCACCGATGCGCGGCGTGGGCTGGCGGCAGCAACCCCGCAATTGCGCCAACAACAGAGCGACACCAGCACCTATTGGCTGGCCGCCGACGCGCCCGCGCAGGCCCAACTTGACCACACCGCTGTGCAATTGCTGCCCGGCTTCGATGAGTATCTGCTGGGGTACCAAGACCGCAGCGCCATGCTGGCCGCTGAGCATGCCCCGCACATCGTCCCTGGAAGCAATGGCATCTTTCAGCCGATGATCGTCGTGGCCGGGCAGATCGTTGGCACCTGGAAGCGCGCAGCGCGCCAAAATTCGCTGGGTGCCACGCTCAATCCCTTGCGCGATGTCGCGCCATATGCGCCACAGCTTGCCCAGGCTGCCGCGCAATATCGCGCGTTCTGGGAGACGACGCCCCGCTAGTTTTCGTAAAAGACGGCGGGAACCTCGGTGAGCTTCCCCGTTTGCCAGATAAGCGCGATGATGGCTTCTTCCTGTTGGTCGGCGCTGGTCAGCCGCTCGGCGAGCTCCGTGGTGGTGTGCGCGGTCGCGGTTGCCGCGAGGCCCACGACCTCGTCTGAGGCGGAGGGGCGCTCAGCCGCGCGAAAGATGCGCCAACCATGGCCTGTTGGCACCGCTTGCGACTCGGCCAACCAGCGTTCCCACTCCTCGAGTGAGGTCGAGACGCGCCACCCTTCGGCGACCGCCTCAGCCCGCACCCCAGGCGTGCCGCCCACGAGCGTCACATCCTTATGCGCTTCTTTGATGGCGGCAAGCACCTGAGTCAACCCAGGGATCTCGCCAAGCTGGTGTGCGTCGGGGGGCAACAACAGCGCGAGTTCGGCACCCTGCATATGGCGAATCGCGCGGAGTGCGCCGCGCAGGTGGGTCACACTGGGCATGACCAGCACTGCTTTTTTCATGAACATTTCCCCCCTGGTGAATATCTGGCTGCCATTCTCTATTCTATGTGAATAGACGCAAGTTGGCATGGATGGTGCATGCGCGTTCTTTTGGGCTAGCCAATTCTGCGCAACCTCGCCTGCTCTGCTATATACAACACGATAACAAGCTGTTTGAGGACAACGGTGGGTGGGAACTTTTGCGCGTCGCACAGCGTCTCATCAGACAGGGTTTCGTCTATCTACCAACCTACAAGGAGAGATTTTTTATGCAGCAGCGACTGACACGCTTCTTCGCGCTTTTGGGGTGCGCCGCCACGCTGGCCACCGCCGGATGCGGCAGCACGAGCACAGGTGCGGCGGCGAACGTCCCCACGGACTTGCCCGCTGGGTCAGCCGTGACGCCCACTGCTAGCTTGAATGGTTGTCCCGTCCAGCAGATCCCCGTGGATGGCGCGCCGAAAGCCGCTGTGGTGTTGACGCACGGCGGCACTCAACCCGTGCCCGTGGTTGCCACCATCAATGTCGGTCAACGGCTGCGCGTGCAATTGCCCGCCAATATCTTGTGGCATTTGAGTGGTCAAGACCCCAACAAGAGTATGGAAGGCATCAATCCCTTCGGCTATTTCTCGCGCGTCGATGGCACCTGCATCTGGGACTTCCTGGCGGATACTGCGGGCACCGTTCAACTCTCGTATAGCGGTGGATTGGTCTGTGCGCCAAATACGGCCTGCCCTGCGATCGCGGCTGTCGCGGCTTTCAGCATCACCGTGAAAT
>JACDGC010000695.1 GCA_013815535.1 Ktedonobacterales bacterium | reverse complement strand
CCACGAACCAACATCTCGCATCCTTGCTAGCCGTCCTTTCCCTGCGTTAGCACGAGGGCACATCGCTACTTTATGATAACCGCATCGACCGTATCCGTAAACGCCATAGGACCACTGCCCTCGCACACAAGGTACTCCCGGCGCGCTATAATAAAATGAACGATGGCACCGCGCCGCTGCCACCTATGCCAGTGAAGCGCACTGCCCAGAAATGAGGACAATCACATGGGAAAACTGATCGATACATTACAGCGTGCCGGGCGCTCCACCGGGGGCGCCATTGGCTTTCTTGGTCAAGGGGGCGGCCCCAAGGCCAAGGCGGCAGCCATCTTGGTGACGGCGTCGGATGTGAAGTCCATTGCCGCGCTGGTGGCGGCAGGTGCGGATGCCGTCATTTTGCCAGCGGGGGCCGACCTCGCAGGCACCAAAGACGCTGGCGTGGCCGTCGGCGTGGATGCGCGCCAGGCGCCCACGTTCACGGGCGATGCCCTCAAAGCTCTTCACGAACAGGGGGCCGACTTCGTGTTGCTGGCGGCCAATGCCCCAGTGCGCGCCCTCACCGAGGAGATCGAGCATTTCGACCGGGCCTTGTTGGTGGCCCCCCCCACCGACGATCCCCTCTTGATCGCCTTCCGCGCGCTGAACGTGCTGGATGTGGAGGTGGGCGTGCTGGATCTGCAACTGCGCGCGAAGGATCTGACGAGCCTGACCGTGCAAGAATATGCGCGGCTGCGGTTGCTGAGCGAGAGCCTGCGTTTCCCCGTCATTGTGACGCTGGCCGAAATGCCTGCCCCAGATGATGTGCGGACGTTGGCGCGGCTGGGCGCGCAAGGGGTGTGGTTGGCCGACGCCACCCCAGCCACCATCACCACCCTGCGCGAGGAACTGGAACGCGTCCCCCGCGAAAAGACGCCCGTGCCCGGCATCGCTGGCCTGACCAATCCCGGTTCGACTGCCGGACGCTAGCCCAAAAGTGCCCCGGCATGCACAGGTTGTGCGTCGCCGGGGCACCGTTTCATTCCTGGGGCACCTGCTGTGCAGCGCGCGTCAGCATGATGCCCATAGTCCATTCTCTAGACGTGGGTGGGCAATTCGCGGTCGCCCCACAGCACCCCCACCACCGTTTTGCCATCCGTGAACGCGCCTTGTTTCGTCATCTGCACCGCGTCAGCGCGGGCAATGGTATGGATGGCATGCACCTCCTCGGTGTCTTGAATGCCTGACACCTGCGTCAGTTTGGTCGCCAGATAGAGATGATGCTCTTCGTTTGAGTAACCGGGGGAGGCGTAATAGCGCCCCAACAGGCGCACCTCGTCCGCCGCGTAGCCAGTCTCTTCCAGCAATTCGCGCTTGGCTGCCGCCGCCATGTCTTCGCCCGTTTTCACCTTGCCAGCAGGAAGCTCGATCAACGTTTGCCCCACTGCATCGCGATATTGTTCGATGAAAAGAAAGGCATCATTCGCTTCTAAGTAGGGAATGATGACGACGGCGGGGGCGAGTTCGACGATCTCGCGCTGAGTGTCGGTGCCGTTGGGCAGGCGCACATCATCGACGCGCAGATTGAGGATCTGACCATGGTAGCGCTCATTCGTGCCGGTGATGGTGTTGGCTGGCGCGGACGGCTCGGGCACGGAGAAGGTCACAGGTTGCATTCTGACACCTCTTGGAATGGTGGTGGAAGTGGCCGACTGTTGCGCTGGCGCGGCTTCCGGGGCGACCGATGGCGCGCGGAAGGGAATCAGCGTGGCATTGTATACCCACAGATGCAGCATAAGAAATGCCACCGCCAGTGTCCCCGCGCTGATGAAGCCAACAGGTGTCGTTAAGGTGGCGTGTTCATCAAAGCCCAATAAGAAGATGCCGCCAAAAAAGGCGGCGGCATCCAGCACCGCGATTAACAGCATCGCATAATAAAAGACATTGCCGCGCTTGTGCGTGTCGGGCATCGTTTTGGGGTTCCATAAGAATGCTTTGGCGAGGGCTTCGCCCTTAAAAAGATTGTTATTGGCAATAAAGAACTCGCGGATGTAGTTCATCTCCACGACGCTACCCGCCCATGCGCGCCGCAGCGCCATCAGTTGCAGCGAGATCATGCCGCCAATCGCGGCGATCAGCCACAGCAACGGCACGGCGGCAACGGCGATCCCAGGATTCGCGCTGACGAGCGCAACCACGCCAGAGCCTGCCCCACCCGCGATGAGCAGATAAAAATTCACGATGGTCATACGATGTTCCATCGCTTGCTCTGCCGTCCCCGCTGCATACTCGAAGGCTTTTTCCAAAACCTTATCGGGCTTCAATCCCTCTTTTTTTTCAAGACTCTCCTCTTCGGCCCGCATCGCGGTGTAGCTGGGCAAAATTGGAGCAGTGTAGGGGCTTGTCCAACTGATGAGCGTACCCACCAGCAGAAAGACGCTCAACACGGTGCTGCCAACGGCCAGTGGTTGCGCTGCATTGGTGCTGCCGAGCAGGTCTGCCATGTCGGGGATGGCGCTGGGGTTGAAGAACAGCACAGCCGCCAAGGCGCTGCTACCCGTGGCACCTGCCAGCCAAAAGCGGGCATGCCAGACGGCGGCGGTGTGCTTTTCTTCGCGTGTTTTGGGGGTTTTTGTGAGGACCCTGGACATGAACGATGCTCCTCTTTGTCGAGATGAAATGGCGAAACAGGAGCATGCGAATCAAGGAAAATTAGGGCTAGGTGTCAGTCACGCTCCCAGTGCTTGCAGCATAACATGTGCGCGGGGCTGCGACAATCGCGCAGCCCCTTACAACGGGAGTTGGCCAGATTGTGAAGTAATGCCAGAGAGGGAGGG
>JACDGC010000038.1 GCA_013815535.1 Ktedonobacterales bacterium | reverse complement strand
GTGCATAACGTCGGCCATGCGGGCTTGCTGTTTGCCGCGCTGGCGACGGGCGATCTGGATGCCCTGCACACGGCGATGGATGACCGCTTCCACGAACCGTATCGCGCGGAGATCTTCCCCCAGATGCCGGATCTCATCGCGGCAGCGGTCGCGGCGGGGGCATATGGCGCGTGCCTCTCGGGTGGCGGCTCGGCCATCTTGGCGCTGGTGACGGAGCAGGCGCAGCCTGTTGCCGAAGCCCTGCAAGCGACCGCGCTGGCACTGCAACTGGATGGCCGCACGATGGTGATCGACTTCGACCGCGACGGCGCACAGATCTACCAGGATGCCGTCGCGCCACCCGCGCTGAGCTTCGCCTGTGGCGCGGGGCACCGCTTCACCGACCTGCGCCGCACCGATTATCGCTGCCCCACCTGCGCCGCGCCGCTGGATGTCGACCTGGGCACGACGGGGGTCAACACCACGGCGGGGGCGTGGCGGCGCATCTTCGATGAACGGTTGCGCTCCTTCGCGCCGGAAGATCGCAGCGGAGTGTGGCGTTACCGGGAATTATTGCTGCCCCTGCCAGGGATCGCCCCCGTCGCGCGCCCCGAAGGCGGCACGAACCTCTATCCCGCCGGTCGGATGCACGGAGCAGTCGGCCACGCCAAGATTGGTGACTTCGCGGGCGTCGATCATCTATGGATCAAGCATGAGGGCGAAAACCCCACCGGATCGTTCAAAGATCGCGGCATGACAATGGGCGTCAGCGTGGCGAAATGGCTGGGTGCGACGGCGGTGGCGTGTGCATCCACGGGCAACACCTCGGCCTCGATGGCCGCCTATGCCGCCCAGGCAGGCATGCGCGCATTGGTGCTGCTGCCCGCTGGCAAAGTGGCGGCGGGCAAGCTGGGCCAGGCCATCGCCTATGGCGCGGAGATCCGCCACATCGCTGGCGACTTTGACCGCGCGATGGCCGATGTCGAGCGCCTGTGTCTGGACGAAGGCATCTATCTGCTAAACTCGCTCAATCCATTTCGCATCCTCGGCCAACAGTCGCTCGCCTATGAACTGGCGCAGCAACTGGGCTGGGAGATGCCCGACTGGATCGCCCTCCCAGCGGGCAATCTGGGCAACACCTCGGCGCTGGGCGCGGGGCTGCTGCGGGCGTTTCAATTGGGCCTCATCAGCCGCGTGCCGCGCATCGCAGCCATCCAGGCCGCCGGAGCCAATCCCTTCTATCAAAGCTACCTGGATGGCTTCGCGACATTTCAGGCCGTGCAGGCGCACACGATCGCGACGGCCATCAACATTGGCAATCCGGTCAGCTTCCCGCGTGCCCGCGCCGTCATCACCGCGACCAATGGCATCGTTGCCCAGGTCAGCGACGACGAGATCTTGCTGGCCAAAGCGGTCATCGACCGCGCGGGGTTGGGCTGCGAACCAGCCTCCGCAGCCTCGGTTGCGGGGGTGCGCCAATTGGTGCTGGCCGGGACGATTCGCCCAGACGAGCGCGTCGTGTGCGTGCTGACGGGCAACGTCTTGAAAGACCCCGACGCCATTCCGCTGGCCCGCGCCGCTGCGGAAAGCGCCGCGCACAGCGAAGCAACCGCGACAATATATCGTGAGCGCGGTGGGGACGGGCAGGATGCGCCAATCCCTGAAAAACGCGAAATGGATGCGCCCTTTGCCCGTGAGGAGGTGCGCTGATGTTGGTGCTGAAGTTTGGCGGCACCTCGGTGGGGTCTGGCGAGCGCATCTTGCGCGTGGCCGAGATCGCGCTGGGGCTGCATGCGCGGGAGCCGGTGGTCGTCACTTCGGCGCTGGCGGGCGTGACCGACGCGCTGCTGGCCCTGGCCACCGCCGCCGCGCAGGGCGACCGCGCCGAGTGCGACGCGCGGCTGGCGGCCATCGAACAACGGCATTTTGACGCCGCGCACAGCATCGACCCAGGGGGAGACTGGGCGGCGTTGCGTGACCGTTTCGTGGCCCTGGGCGATGCCATCGCCACGGCCTGCGACGCTCAGGACGGCTCGCTGGCGATGCGTGATGGCATCATTGGCTGGGGTGAGTTGCTCGCGGTGCTCTTGGTGGAACGCGCCATCAACCGCGTCGGTGGCAGCGGTTATGCCTGGGATGAGCCACTGATCGCCACCGATGATCACTATGGCGAGGCGACACCCGACGCCGCCAAGACGCGCACCCTCGCCACGACCGCCTGGGAGGCGTTCCAAGCATGGCGGGGCAGCCAGCCATTGCCGGGCATCTTCGTCGCGCCGGGGTTCATCGGGCAGGCGGTGGGCTATCCCCTCACGGCGCAGCGTGCCCCCGATTTTCTGGAGCACTGGATCAACTCCACGACGTTGGGGCGCGGAGGCTCGGATTATTCCGCCAGCCTCATCGCGGCGGCGCTCGACGCGGAAGCGTGTTGGATCTATACCGATGTGGATGGGGTATTCACCGCAGACCCACGGTTGGTCGCCGGGGCACAGCCACTGCCGATCATCTCATACGCAGCGGCGGGGCGGCTGGCCCTGTGTGGCGCGAAGGTGTTGCATCCGCGCTCCGTGGCCCCCGCCGCGCAGGCGGGCTTCGAATTGCGCGTCAAGAACACCTTTCACCCCGAGCACGAGGGCACGCTCTTGGTGGCGGCCTCCGATGCCACGCATGGGCTGCCCTTGGCCGTCGCGGGGCGGCGCAAACTGGCCATGATCGTACTGGATGGACCGAGCCTGCCCACCATCCCCAATCTGTTTGGACGCCTCTGCACGGCCATCAGCGCCGCAGGGGCCGAGATCGTCCTGGCGGCGCAACCCGTGCCGGGGCACGATCCGCGCATCGTCATCGACGCCGTGGGGGCGGATGCCGCGCAACAGCACATCCAACAGGAATTCGCCCACGAGATCGCTCGGGGGCAGATTGCGGGGCAGCGGACCATCGACGGCCTCGCGCTGTGTACGGTTGTTGGTGACACGCTGGCATCGACATGGGGCACCCTGGCGCAACGCGCCCTTGCCTCCGAAAAGATCACACCGCGCTTGCATAGTGCCGCCCCCGAAGCGCTGACGTACATCATCGCGGCCACCGACCTGGACCGCGCCATCGTGCGGTTGCACCGCGACGTCATCGAACCAGCGCTCCGCGAATTGGCGCAACAGCGGGCGCGCCCCTACGCCAATGGCCAATGGGCCGCTGGGGGGCGCACCCAGCAGCGCCGCCGCACCATCCCACCACAACACTGAGGGTGGTGCCTCCACCGCCCTATGAATTGGGACCATCTATCGCTCGCACGAGCGTCAATGAGGAGTCTAGTATGCCAATGGACCAACGACAACGCATCCCGGTGGCCGTATTGGGCGCGACCGGGACGGTGGGGCAGCGCTTCATCGAAATGCTGGCCGGGCACCCATGGTTTGAACTGGTGGCGATCACGGGATCTGAGCGGCGCGCGGGGCAGCGCTACGGCGATGCCGTCACCTGGCGCCTGCCGAGCGCGCCACCGCTGGCCGCGCTGGCGCTGCCCCTGCTGGCACCGGACGCCGAATTGCCCGCCCAGATCGTTTTTTCAGCGCTGCCGACCGATGTGGCGACCGACATCGAGCCTCTGCTGGCAGCGCGTGGCCATTTCGTCTTTAGCAATGCCAGCAGCTATCGCATGACCCCAGATGTGCCCTTGCTCATTCCCGAGGTCAACCCCGACCACGTGGGCCTGTTGGAGCGGCAGCGAGCAACACGCGGCTGGCGGGGCGCGCTCATCACCAATCCCAACTGCTCCACCATCCAACTCGCCCTGGCGCTGAAGCCGCTGGTCGATGCTTTCGGCGTGACGAAAATGCAGGTGACCACGCTGCAAGCGATCTCTGGCGCGGGCTATCCAGGGGTGGCAAGTTACGACATCCTGGATAATGTCATTCCCTACATCGGGCAGGAAGAAGAAAAGATCGAGCGCGAGACGCGCAAACTGTTGGGCACCCTCACCGAGGCGGGCGTCGCACCAGCGCCCATGACCATCAGCGCCCAATGCACCCGCGTCGCCGTGCGCGAGGGCCACATGGCCTGCGTCTCGGTCGAACTGGGGCAAGAGGCGACAAGTGCTGACCTTATTGCCGCATGGCGCAGCTTTCGGGCGGAGCCGCAAGAGCGCGCGTTGCCCACCGCGCCACAACCCGCCATCGTGGTGCGCGAGGAGGCCGACCGCCCCCAGCCGCTGCATGACCGCGACGCGGGCAACGGCATGGCGGTGGTGGTGGGCCGTGTGCGGCCATGCGCCATCCTGGGCCACAAGTTCATCGTGTTGGGGCACAACACCATTCGCGGCGCGGCGGGGGCCTCGCTCTTGAATGCCGAGCTCTTGGTCGCGCGTGGGGTTATCGGCTAGACCCACCCACGCCTAGGCAGCCCAGCACAGCGACCCGCAACGAAGCCGATAGGCTCCGTCATGGGTCGCTATTGGCACTAATGGCGATTGCGCATTTCTTGGATCTGGTTGAGGCGGTCGCGGGCGATGGGGCTGTTGGGGTTCAGCTTCGCCAGATGGCGATAGACGCGCAGGGCCTGGTCAAGCTCATTGACCGACAGATAGGTTTGGCCCAGCAAGTCATACGCCTCGTAGTTGCTGCCATCCAGCGCGATCAGTTGTTGCAGCATGGCAACGGCTTCTTTCGTCTGACGCATATGGAAGTAATAGCGGGCTAGCACCGTCTGCTGCTCTGCCGCCTCTTTGCGCATGCCGATTTCCAGGCAATATTGCACATAGAGCATCCGCGACCCCATGTCGTCGGGGGTCAAATTCAGCACCTGTTTGAGCGTCGCCATCGCGCCCTCGTGCTGGCCCATCTGCCACTGAATCTCGCTGACCTGTTGCAACGTCTGCGAGGCCTCGCCGATTTTCCCTTGGCGCTTATAGATCTCGAAGACGCGGCGCATTTCTTCCATGCCCTCGTCGAGCAGGCCACGGGTGATGTGGATTTCGGCCAGTTCGGCGCGCACCGAGGCATCCTCTGGGGCGATGTTCGTCAACTCTTTCAGGACGATCACGGCTTGCTCATATTGGCGTTGACTACGATAGTGGCGCACCAATTGCACCATCTCGTGCAGCGTGCCGGGGATGTCGCCGGGGTGGCGGGCAGTGATCTCCGCCATGGTGCGATAGATCTCGTCGGTGTACGCCCCCGCTGAGCGCCCGAGCGGATGGCTCTGGGGCTGCGCGGGTGAGGCAGGGGCCATGCCCGCAAAGGGGGAACCGCCCATCCCCATGGATGCGCCGGGGTTGGAGCGTTGATAGGCCCGCGCCAGCAACTGCGAGATCTCGACATCGGGCGCGACCACCTCTTCGCCGTCCAGGCGCGGACGGTTGCCCCACAGTTGCGGCGGTGGCGGGGTGCGCCGCACCCCGGCGGCGGCCTCTTCCAGTTCGCGCACCGCCCCAGCGGAAGACGACCCATCGCCCATCCCCAGCAATGCCAGCGCCGCGCCCACGTGCCCCAGGATCTCTAGCCCAGGCATCGTCGCGGCAGATTGGTAATGTGGCAGGGCATCCGCGTAGCGATTCGCGGCATGATAGATCACCGCCAAGCCATAGCGCAGGTCGCCATTCGTTGGGCTGGTTTCAATCGCCGAGAGGTATTCGCGCAGCACCTCATCATAGCCGTGCAGCTTCTCGGCGCGCAGTGCCCGCGCGAGGCGGTTCAAAATGTCCATGATGGCGACGCGCGTCTGGCCATCGGCGGGCAACATGACACCCGAGTTGGCCAAGCCACCACCACTGGAGAGCGACCCCGCCCCAGAGCAAAGGGCGATGTGCCAGCGTGCCAGGGCGAGAGTGTTTTGCGGGTCAACCTGCAAGATGCGCTGCAACTCGCTGATGCCCTGGTTCACCTTCCCCGCACGCACCAGCGCCAGCGCGTAACTTTGGCGCAGCCCGATGTTGCCGGGCGCGGCCACCAAGGCTTGCTCGAATTGCTCGATGGCGCGGTCGGGGTAGCCCATCCGCAGATAGGTGTCGGCGGCCTGGATGCGCTCACGCAGCATCTCTTCGGTGCGGCCATGCTGAGCCAGCAGCGTGATGAGCTTGCTGCGATACGTCAGATTATTCGGTTCCAATTGCAAAATGCGCCGATAGGCGATGATGGCATCATCTACCCGCCCATTCACCAGATAGGTGTCGATGAGGATGGCATATTTCGTCACCGCCTGGTCGATCTTGCCTTGATGCACATAGATCTCGGCCAGCGACTGATGCACATCCAAGAATTGCGGGGCAACCTCGATGATGCGCAGGCATTCCTCGATGGCAGCGGTATACAGACCATGCGAAATATACGTCTCGACCTCGCGCATGGCATTGAGGACTTTTGTGCGCTGCGGCTCAGCCAAGGGCAGCCCCGCAGGCGTGCGCCCACCCGCGCCAGGCATCGATTGACCAAATGGAACAGGCGGGGGCATCACGGGCGGCGCGTAGGCTGGGGGCATCCCCTGAGAAAGATAGGCGGGATTCCCCAGCGGCGGACCTTGCGGCACAATCACGGGCGGGGGCATGGCCGCCGCCAGCGCGGGGTTCCCCATCGGCACGCCGGGCATCGAGCCAGCGGGCGGCAGATCCACCAAAAAGCCTGAGCGACTGATGTTGCCATTGAAGCCCGGCGCGGAACTCTTGGCCATGCCAGCGGCGGAGGCCGACGGGGCTCCCGGGGCGGGGCCACCTTTTTTGCGGGCCGCCATCAAACGCTCGGCCTCGGCCACCTTATCTTGCCAGCCACGGCTGCGCAAGAAGCCCAGCAGCGCGCCATAGACCGTATCCGCTGCCTCGGTGTTGCCGAGGTCATCATGCGTGCGCGCCGCCTCGTAGCACAGTTGGATCAATTGGTCCGACTCTTCGCGGTTGAGCGCATCGAGGTTGACGCGGTCAACGGCTTCGTCAAAATAGTTGACGGCAGCTTTGAGGTCGCCCTTGGCACGGTAACATTGGCCAAGAGCAAAATAGCACGACAGCGCGTAATCGATGTCATCTAAGAGCGCGGTATAATGCTCGATGGCGCTTTCCCAGACATGCTCTTCCTGATACATCCATGCCAGATAATAGCGGGCATCGGTGCGGCCATAGATCGAGACTAATTCTTCGCAGATCTCAATGGCTTCATCCGCGCGGCCATCTTGATACAGGTTCTGCGCCTCGATGAGCATCTCGGTCACTTCATCGTCGCTCATCGCGCGCCCGGCGTTGCCACCGCGCCCACCGCCACCACTGCTATTGTTGCCGCGCCCACCACCATTGCTGCCACCCCGGATGGCGTCGCCACCACGCGCACCACCACTACCCCAGCCGTCGTCATCCCAGCCGCTCAAGCTGCCGCCCTGGCGGTCATCGTAGCGATCTTCATTGGCGGGTCTGCGTTTTGCCATGGTGGTGCTCCTCATAAGAATGCCGCTGGGCGTTGCTGGCTATACCTAGCGCGTGACCTGCTGCACAGGCCTCGCCAATGGCACCATTCTATCATAGTGGCCCTTCGCGAAACACAGGAATAGCCCGAATGGAGCGAATGACCAGCGTGGGTGCCGCGCACAGCGGCCCCTTAGCAAAAAAAGCTGGCTCGCCTTTTCGAAAAAGGCGAGCCAGCCCATTTGACGGCGACTCACACGCGAGCGTGCGACGCGGTCAGCGGAATTTTAGTAGCCACAGCCCGAGCTATAGCCACAACCGGAATTGCCACCACAGCCGGAGTTGCCACCGCAACCGTAGTTACCGCCACAGCCGGAGTTGCCACCACAGCCATTGTTATAGCCATAGTTGCCAAAGTTACCGCCACAGCCATTGTTATACCCATAGTTGCCACCACAGCTGCTATTGCAGCCATTGTTGCACCCATTGTTATTACCACGGTTGTAGCCGTTGAAGTTGTAGCTGCCAACGCTGTAGTTGTCATACTGATTGCAGCTATTGTAACCATAGTTGCCGTAGCCAACGTTGATGCCGAAGGGGAATCCGTTGTTGTAGCCACGGTTGTTGTTGTGATGCTTGTTGTTGTTCTTATTCTTGTTATAAGTGGTCTTCGTGACCGTCTTATGTGACGACGTCACAACCTTGGTGGGGGTGGCGTGCGCCGAAACCGCGCCCGTGTTGGCCCCAATGACAAATGCCAAGGCCAACGCGCAACCGGCTGCGAATAGAAACAACGTGAGCTTCGACTGTAGAACCTGCTTCAAACCTGCATCCTCCGTAACTTGCGGAACAAGTTAATGCTTGTTCCAAAGTGAAAAGATATCGTTCGCGATATCCACCCCTTAATCTATACAAGGGGTTTGCCCTTCTTGCAATCCCCCATCGCGCTTTTGAAATGAAACACAGGACCCCTGTGAATTTTCGCCAGAAGCGTGGTTCGGATGAGTAAGGGGGAAAAACAGCCAGCGGATCACACCATGATCACGCTGGCTGCACAGAGAGGTGGGGCAGGTGGCTCGCTGTCATTGCAGGCGCTACGCGGCCTTTTTGGCGAAGGTGCGCTTGCCCGTAAAGGGGCGCTCCGCGACGGTGTAAACGCCAAAGGCAATCGCCAACACCAGGGCGATGCCGACGAGCATCAACCACGGCGCGCGTGGCAACTGATCATGCGTCGACAACCACCACGCGCAGACGAGCGCGAGGATGGGGAAGTGGATGACATATAGCGAATAGGACATCGCGCCAAGGCGCCGCAAGGGCCGAAACACCACCCCCACCAGATCGTGCATCCGTTGCGGATGGCGCGCGGCACAGAGCCAGCCGATGGGGCCAACGAAGCCCACCACCCACACGAGGTAGAAGATATTGATGTCGTTGATCTGCACATTCGGATTTTTCAGTACGAGAAAGAGCCCCGAACTAATGAGCAACCCAAAGCCGACCACCGCCGCGATGGACCACCAGCGCGTGGGAATCTGCACCCGTCCGGCGCGGGCATCCGCGATGAAGACCCCCGCGACCCAGGCCGGCCACAACGCCAGCAAGTTGAGCGCATGCGTGGCGATGCCAAGCGGCGAATAGAGGCTCACCCCCAACCCTGCGGGTGTGATGCCCACCCCGATCAGCGCGGCAACGCTCAGCCCAAGGGCCAGGATGATGCCCATCGTCTTGACGGGGCCGATGCGCTGATCCAGCCCCAACACGATAGGGTAGAGCAGATAGAAAAACGCTTCGTAGGCTAATGACCAGAGCGGGTCGTCACTGCCGAAGACCTTGGTGAGGAAGCCCTGCGTGAAGGTCAAGGTGCCCAACAGGCTCCCCACCGTGGGGGTGTGGTCACCACCCAGCGCCAACACTGGTGAGGTGCCCTGATAGAGGCCCGGGTAGAAGTGCGCCCCAAGGGTATCCGCCACCAAGATGATGACGATGGCAGCCAGCAGCGGCGGATAGAGGCGGCGCGCGCGATGCCAGGCATAGTCGCGCCACGACATCTTCTGCCAGGTGGTCGCCAACTTATTCGCCTGCCGATAATGGATGGCGTAGCCGCTGACGATGAAGAAGCACATCACCCCCGCGACGCCATAGCGCGTGGTGGAAAGCACATAGAGCAATGCTCGAAAAGAGGCACTGGGCTGCGTCGCCAACGCCGTCGCCGCGCTGATGAAGAGCAAGAAGCGGGCGTGGTTGAGCATCACATACGTGGCCGCGATGCCACGCACCCCATCCACATATTCCGTGGGCAAGACCTGGGCGGCGGATGCGGCATGGGCCTCGCTGGCCGCGCTTCCAAGCGGTGCTGCTTTCACTGCCATGCTAAGTACCTCATGCCTTCTTCATGTTCGGTTCGTGCTTTTAGCCTAGCAATCCAGGCGTGGCCTGTCAAGCGGATGGGGCGAAAGTCGCGGCCCAATCGGGCTTGCAATTTGACGGATGCACGCTTTGAGTGATATCATCGCAAGGAATCGGTTGATGTGGGGGAGAGTGCGCGCAGATGCAACACAAGTCGCAGCGACGCCCAACAGTGGTGCTTTTATTCGCCCTGATTGGCATCCTTTTCGCCGCATGCAGCGGCCCAAACCTGAGCGATACCACCAATGCGGCAGTCGTCAATAGCCAAGATATCAGCATGGCCCGCTTCTTGACCATGACAAAGTTGATCGAGAGCGTCAGCGCCCTAAATGATGCTTCGCTGCCTTCCTGGCAGTTGCCTCGGGGGCGCACCGCGCATCAAAAGGCGCAGCAGCAAGCGCTCAACCTTTTGATGACCAATATGCTCGTTGACAGTCACGCGAAAAAGCTGCTGACCCCAGCAGCCTGGGCTAGGATCAAAGAGCTGGAAGATACCCAGTTGAAAGCCCTCTTTGCCCAGGTGCCTGCCCAATATAAGCTCCTGGTAAACCAGGGCTTGCTGACGCCGGATACCTATCGCCCCTTCATTCATCAGCAGATTGTTGAGCAGCAACTCATCGACCCCAAGAATGTGAACGGGAACGGGCTGAAGGTTGATGTCGCGCACGTCAAGATCATCACGGTCAAATCGAAAAAACAGGCCGACACCATCTATGACCAGATCAAGAAGGGCACCGCCTGGGCAACGCTAGCAACGGCGAACTCGGTCGACTCTGCCCAGGCGGCGGGCGGCGACATCGCCGTATTGCCCGCTGGTTATCTGCCTGTCGAGGTAGATGCCTTCATCTTTGGGAAGAATGCCATCGCGCTCAACACCGTCTATGAAATGCAGAAGCCATCGCGTCTGGGCTATAGCATCATCGAGGTGCTCAGCCGCAGCAGTGGCATCGCCGTCTCGGCATTGGATAGCACGCAACCCATCGTCACCAATGCCCAGATCAGCCCTCAAGGAGCGGCGGTGAATGGCCTGCTGACGCAGTGGGCCCGCGCAGCCTCGGCCCAGGTGAACGTCAACTGGTGTGGCAATGTGAGCGGCGTGGCGTGCGCACCATTGCTGACGCTCGACCAACAGCCGGGAACGTGATATCATTGACCTAGACAAAAACCGCTTTTCCGCGAGGGCAGACCGCTGAGTCTGCCCTCGCTTGTGTCCCTGAGGAATGCGCCATGCCCCGCACGAAAAAACTGCCCCCCGCCAGCGGCTCACTCACCATCGTCGGCCTGGGGCCAGGTGCCTGGGAAGACGTCACCGTCGCCGCCCAGCAAACCCTGGAAGCCGCCCCGCGCCTGATCTTTCGCACGTTACGCCACCCCACCGTCGAAGCGCTGCGCACGCGCCGCCCTGATCTGACGCTGGCATCCTTCGACGAGATGTATGAGCAAGCAGACGGCTGGCAGGGATTATATGTCGAGATGGCGGAACGCTTGCTGGCAGTCGCCGCGACGGAGCCGCTGACCTATGCCGTGCCAGGGCACCCCCTGATCGGCGAAGCGTCGGTGCGGCTCGTGGGCGCCTTGGCACAGGAGCGCGGCATCCCCACGCGCATCATCGCGGGTCTTTCATTCATCGAGCCGATCTGCGCGCGCTTGAACTTGGACCCCATTGCCGACGGCTTGCAGATCGTGGATGCGACGGAGTTGGCCGATCTGCAACCCCAGCAGATCGCGGGGGCACTGACCACGACGCGGCCCCTGTTGATCTCTCAGGTCTTCAATCGCCGGATGGCAAGCGCGGCCAAATTGGCCCTCTTGGAAGTCTTCCCCCCCACCTGGGAAGTCACCCTGGTGCAGGCCGCCGGGCTGCCAGAGGAGCGTGTGCGGGCCGTGCCCTTGGGTGAAGCAGACCGCGATGATTTCGCTGACCACCTCACCAGCCTCTATGTGCCAGCGCTACCCCCCGCGTCGCTACAAGCGCTGCGCACGCCCGAGGCGCTGCGCTATGTGGTGGCACGCCTCCGCGCACCTGATGGCTGCCCCTGGGACCGCCAGCAGACCCACGCATCGTTGACGCCCTATGTGTTGGAAGAGGCCGCCGAGGTCGCGGATGCCATCGAAGAGTTCGCTGAGGACCCGATGCATCTGGCCGAGGAACTGGGCGATCTGCTGTTGCAGGTCTATCTGCATACCGAGATCGCGCAGGAAGAGGACGCCTTCACCATCGGGGATGTCTTCGAGGCCATCACCGCCAAGCTGATCCGCCGCCATCCGCACGTCTTTGGCGATGTCGCGGTCACTGGTGCGGACCAAGTGGTAGCTAACTGGGAGGCCATCAAGCGCACCGAACGCGCCGACGCCGATGGTCAACCGCCCTTCGAGAGCCGCCTGAAGCGCATCCCGCGCCACACCGCCGCCCTCGCCGCCACCCACGACACCCAGCGCCGCGCCGTGAAAGCGGGCTTCGACTGGCCCACTTTGGATGACTGGGTTGCCAAACTGCACGAAGAGACCCGCGAACTGGTGGAAGCCACAACCCCTGAAGCCCAGGCAGATGAATTGGGCGACCTGCTCTTCACCGTCGTCGCGCTCGCCCGTCGCCTGGATATCGACGCCGAGATGGCCCTGCGCGCCGCGAACGGCAAGTTTCGTCGCCGCTTTCAGCAGATGGAGATGTTGGCCCACACACGCGGCCTCGCTTTCGAGGAACTGGACCGCGACACCCACCTGCGGCTGTGGGGTGAAGCCAAAGCCGCCGTGGGGTGAAGATGCCATTCACACAACGCCTGATCTATTGGCTGGGCGGCTCGCCATGCGCGGGCAAAAGCACCGTGGCACAGATCATTGCTGCGCGGCAGGGCTGGGATATCTATGCCTGTGATGCGGCATATCAGCGCCACGTCGATGCGGCTGACCCGCGCAGCGCGCCCCTGCTCTTCACCGTTGGGCATCTGCGGGATGATGCGCTGTGGCTGCGCCCGGTTGCCGAGCAAACCGCCACGGCAATCGGTATGTATTGTGAAGAATTCGCGGCCATCCTGGCGGATGTCGCCACGCGGCCAGGGACGGAGCCGTTGCTGGTGGAGGGCGCGGCGCTCTTGCCAGAGTTGGTCGCGCCATTGCTGGGCACACACCACCGAGCGGCCTGGCTCGTGCCCACCCCGGCCTTTCAGCGGCACCATTACGCGCAGCGCGACTGGGCACGGGCGCTCGTGGCCACCTGTAGCGATCCACCGCAAGCCTTTGCCAACTGGATGGCACGCGACATCGGCTTCGCCGCATATGTCACCCGAACGGCGCAGACCTGCCAGGTGCCGCTGCACAGCGTTGATGGGTCGGCCCCTGTGAGTGACTCTGTTGCCTGGGTGTTAGCCCAATGGGGCATCACATGACAGGCCCCACCCAGTTCAAGTGGCACCTGTCATGTGGTGGGCCTTACTCCGCCGTCACGGGCACCAGATCCAGCGCTTGTTCCACCCGGCTGGCCAGGGCCGTGTCACGCGGTTGCGCGAGCAACACGTGGGCGATGGCGTCGATCAAGGCCACCCCCTCGTTGCCTTGCTGCTGGGGCGTCAGCGCCAAGAAGGTTTCGCCAGCGGCTTGGGTGATGAGCATGCCGCGCCCATTGGCATCCGCCGCGATGGCGGGGCGGGCCACGACCCCACCAAAGGTGCCCAGCAAACTGCGCGCGGGAAAGGTCATCTGCGCATAGCGGCGCACGGTCGCCCGCACCCCGGCTTCATCCCCCGCCGCCAGTTGGCGGTCGATGTTGCGCAGCACACTATATT
>JACDGC010000694.1:2468-2817 GCA_013815535.1 Ktedonobacterales bacterium | reverse complement strand
GCGGTATGTCGGTCGCGGTTTGACCCTGCTGGATCTGATCCAGGAAGGCAACATCGGCCTCATGCGCGCCGTGCAGCGCTACGACTGGCGGCGCGGCCACCGCTTCAGCACGCACGCCACCTGGTGGATTCGCCAAGCCATCAGTCGTGCCGTCGCTGACAAAGGGCGTGCCATCCGCCTGCCGGTCTATGTCAACACGGCGCTCAACCGCGTGCGCCGCGAACGTCAGCGGCTGGTGCAAGAGCTTGGTCGCGAACCGACCGAGGACGAGTTGGCCGGAGCCGTTGGCATCGAGGTGCATCGTCTCCACGAACTCGAATCCGCCCCCGGCGCGCCCATCTCGCTCGAA
>JACDGC010000694.1:0-2458 GCA_013815535.1 Ktedonobacterales bacterium | reverse complement strand
AATCACCCGTTGGTGAGGATGAAGAACAAGAGCTCGGCGATGTGTTGGCCGACGAAGCCAGCACCTCACCCGAAGAAGCCGCCACCGCGCACACGCTGACCCAGGAAGTCCGTGATGTGCTGGCTGATGTGCTGACCCCGCGCGAACAGCTCGTGCTGGAATTGCGCTTCGGTTTGGGCAGCGGCCACACCTATCCGCTTGAGCAAGTGGGTCGCCAGCTTGGCATCACCCGCGAGCGTGTGCGCCAGATCGAGGCCGGGGCACTGGCGAAGTTGCGCCAGCCCAAGGTCTTGGAGCGCTTGCGCGGCTAATTGCAGGAAAGATTACGAAAGCGGGCCTTCCCATTGGGTGGCCCGCTTCGTTTTGGGGGAAAGACACATGACCATAACACTGCGCCTGCCCATCGACGCCATCATCTGCGACATGGATGGACTGCTGGTGGATAGTGAGGGCCTTTCAGTCGAGGCATGGCGCATGGCGCTGGCCGAGCAGGGCGCACTCCTCACCGATGCCGATATCGACGAAATGTTTGGCTTGCGCATCGACGAAGATGCCGCGCTCCTGATCGACCGTTACCACTTGACGGCCACGGTGGCGGAGTTAGTGGCGGCGAAGAGTGCACGCATGCTGGCCATGGTCGCCACCCATCTGGCCCCCATGCCCGGCGCGCGGGAACTGAGTGAATGGTTCATGGCGACGGAGGTGCCGCATGCAGTGGCGACCTCGGGGCTGGGTGATTATGCGGTGGGGTGCCTGACGGCGACGGGCTTGCTAGGGGCTTTCCCCATACGCGTCGCGGGCGACGAAGTGCCCCATGGCAAACCCGCGCCAGATATCTTCCTCGAAGCGGCGCGCCGCCTGGGCATCCGCCCCGAGCGGTGTCTGGTGTTGGAAGATGCCCCCCATGGCGTCGCGGCGGCCAACGCCGCCGGCATGCGCGTCATCGCCGTGCCCAATGCCTTCACCGCGCCGCTGCCATTTCCCCCCGTGACCGCCCGGATGGCGTCGCTGCACGAGGTGCTGGCTCAGGTGCGCTCATGACTCTGGGGTCGGCGTCGTAACCACTGGTTGCTGGCGTGACGTGATGCGGTCGATATACCAAGTGCCATTCACTTGCACCAATGCCAGCGTATCCACCTGCACCTGACTGTGATTGCCACTGCGCGCGACAGAGACCACCGCCGTGCCATTGGCCCCACTGGTGTTTTGCTGATTCACCGTAAAATTCGCGATGGGCCCGTTTAGCACGTCGAGTTGATGGAACTGCGCCCCAAAAGTCGCTTGGGGAATGCTGGCGCGATAGGTGGGCGAAAGCTGGCTATAGGCCTGCACATCGTCCCCCGCCCGCAACGCGCTATAGAAGGTGTCAATCGTGGTGGTCGCGCCATTCAGCGAGTTTTGCACGACGAGCGTGCTGATGACCAACGTTGCCACCAGGGCGATCAGCGCCACTAACCCCGCGCCACCAATGGCCAATGTGACGATCTGGCGGCGCGTCAGCGCTGGGCGGTCGGCCTCACGCGCCATCGCCCCCGTCCGCTGCCAATCGCGCGTGGGGGGCAAATAGCCCGGCGGCAATGTGCTGTTGGGGGAATAGCCTTGTGGCAAACGCGATTTGGGGCGGTTTGCCAGCAAACTTGCCGATGGGTCCGCCTCTGAGTTGAGGGGGCGTCGGGGATGTGCCATGCCATGCTCCTTTGCGCGAGACATCCAGCGTTGCGGCCAGGGGAGCGGCACCATCACCATGATGCCCCGTCCCTGCGCCTGTAGTATAATGCCCCCGCGTGACGGGCGCAACGCTATCCCGCGAAAGGGCTATCACCATGCTGGCAGAGAGCGCAACCCCCCGACGTGCCCGCACCGCCCGCATCAAGGCGGCAGCAGAGGCCATGGGGTTCGATCTGGTGAATGTGACGAGCGCAGAACCTTTCCCCCAGGCGCAGCAGGCGATCAGCGAGCGGGTGGCGTTGGGCTTCTTCACGGGGATGGACTGGTTCACCAGCGAACGCGCCGAGGTCTCGGCCAATCCGCGTGCGCTGCTGCCCACCGCCCGCTCCGTCATCGCGCTAGGAACCTTCTATCTGACCGATGCCCCACGCGACCGCACCCAGCCAGGCGAGCCTCATGGCCAAGTCTCGTGCTATGCCTGGGGCGACGACTACCACACCATCATCCGCCAGCGTCTGGAACAACTCATCACGCTGCTCAACGCCAGCGCCGCTGAAGCGGGGATGGATGAGCCGGAAGTGCGCCTCTTCGTGGACACCGGGCGCATGGTGGACCGCGCGGTGGCGCAGCGGGCTGGCCTGGGATGGTTTGGCAAAAACACCAACATCCTCACGCGGGGATGGGGCTCGTGGCTCTTCTTGGCGGAAGTCGTGACGACGCTGGATCTGGAGCCAGACCCGCCCATCGCCGCCTCATGCGGCCATTGCACAGCTTGCCTCACGGCTTGCCC
>JACDGC010000693.1 GCA_013815535.1 Ktedonobacterales bacterium | reverse complement strand
CTCTGAACTTCCAGGGGATAGTGGAAGGTCAAGCGACAACATTTGATGCCGTTGGCGGAAGTAGGTGCGTACCATATAATCGACTTTGGTACGCAGGAATCCCCCAGGAGAGGGAATCCCCTCAAAGGTGGGGTACTTATCCCACATCTGAATGAAAGTGACTTGTACGATGTCTTGAGCTTCATCGTAAGAAAGGTCGTAGCGTTGTTGAACATGCCGCACCTGAAAATCAAATTGGGTGGCATATAATTCCTCAAACGTCATTCTAGCGGTCATAGCTATCCTCCCTTTCTTCTAGCGCACGCATAACCATAAGCCGTGCAAAAACACCTGACGCTGCTTTTTGAATATCAGGCAACGTAGGAGCATGAGTATGTAGGGCATAATGAGGCAAAGCACGCGCAGCAACATATGTGCGGCGCTTGCGAGAGCGTGTACCAGGGAGGGAGCTTGTTTTGACTTCTGCCGTTAATTCGGGTATACTTGTCATTGAGCGCAAGCCTTCCTGACGAGAGCAATCTCGCCTAGCGGTTTGTGGGGTAGACATCCGTTGCGTCCTGGAAAAACTGACGGATGTCTTCTTACTTTTTTGCCATAGTCTCGTCGAGTATGGCTATGATTTCCTGGGGTGTTAGGCCGAAAATTTCGGCTAAACGACTCATTATCGACAACTGTGGACGTTGTTCACCTCTCTCCCAATTACTTACTGTTGTAACTTGAACTCCTACTTTTTGTGCCAGTGCCGCCTGAGTCATCAAATGAGATTCACGCAGCATTTTAAGTGTCACTAAGCCCTCTCCTTTGCAGTTGTATCGTCTTCATATTCCTGAAGACAACACAATCATAACATAAAATCTGTAACGCATCAATAAAATCGGCAATGAAAATCAACAGACTGACATTACTTTACATTTATCAACCAGCTAACAAATACTAGATACCCTAGGTATCAAATTCTATGTTCGAGTTTGACTATAATAAAGCTTCCTCTTACACTTTTCACATAAACCGTGTGAGTGATGAGGAATCTCAGTTTTAGAACAACTAAGACAGCAATCATACATTTTTGCCCAACGACGAAGAGGCTTAGGGCCATTATGAACAATAAGAGGTTTATGCACTAGAGAGCCTGCGCTACGAAGAACAGCTCCGCCAGCGGTCGCGGCGTGGCAATGTGACCGTGCAGCCCGCTGGACTGACCGTCAAAGGGGCGTGGTCAGCCCTCTTCACTGGGCCAGGCCAATGGGGATCAGCCATTGCCTTCCCAATTGTGCTGGCAGGCCCACCCACCAGCATCACATTCTCAACACAGACGAGCAATAACATCAGTGCCGGGCCAACGGCAGGCAACTTGACCGTGTGGGGGTGCGATGCCTTTGTCAACTCCACCACGGCCGGCAATGGTTGGTGGATCGGTCTCTATACCACTAATGGCAATTGTTTGCGGGAGGTCGACACCAGCAATGGGAAAGCACGCCATCATTGTGATATATGCGACACACTGGGTGAGCCGCTGCCCATCTCTGAATTGATCACATGCATCATGGTGGGCAAGCAGCCTACATATGTGGTCACCTGTGGCGTTTGTGGTGCCCGCGAGTGCCTGAATGCGCAGTTGACGACAGCCGACGAAGCCGACCCCAACCCACAACGGGCAGCCAATGCCCGCGCTATTCGTGCCGCCCTGCGCTTTCTCGGGAAGGGCATCACTTGAGTTGACACACTCCGCTAGACTAGGGGAGCGTCCAGACGCTGGATGCTGCTCCAGCCGTTTGCATGAACAAGGAAGATCACCATGAATCAATTCATCCCTCCCCCTGTGTATTGCCCATTCCCTTCCGAATATCATCCTGCCGTGGATGTGGTTGAGCGCCATAGCCAGGAATGGGTGCTCCGGTTTCGGTTAGTACAAGCAGGGGGGGCTTTTGAGCGTTTTCGCGCAGCCCGCTTTGCCTGGTTGAATGCGCGTGCCGCTGCCCGTGCCGAGATCGCTGACCTGGCATTACTCACTGATTGGGTGGTGTGGATCTTCCTGCTGGATGATCATTTCGATGAGGGCGTGTTTGGGCGTTCCCCGGCCCGCATCGAAACCTGGATTGCCCAATATTTGGCTATCTTGCGTGGCAAGAATACGCCCCCCATCACGAACGGACCCACAACGAACAGCCTGCGTGAATGGTGGTCGCGCGTAGGGGAACGTTCCACGGCAGCCTGGCGCGAACGTTTCATCAGCGTCGCTGAGGACTATTTCGCTGGATGCCGCTGGGAAGCGCAGAACCGTGCTACAGGGCATTTCCCCGGTTTGGCTGAGTATGTGGTGATGCGCCGCCAGACCAGCGCGCTCCGCACCGTTTTCACCCTGGGCGAATTGACCGAGGGCGTCACCCTGCCCGCGATAGTATTGGGCCACCCCGCCATTTACGAGCTGGCCGATGTCGCCAACGATGCCGTCGCCTGGTTCAATGATCTCGTCTCGTTCCAGAAAGAGATCGAGCGAGGCGACCCCCACAATTGGGCATGCGTCTTTGCGCGCGAAACGGGCTGCTCCACCTCCGCAGCGCTCCATTGCTTGGCGGAGGCGCATAATGACCGTGTGCGCCGCTATATTGCCTTAGAGCACGCATTACCCACCTTCGATGCCATCACCGATCGCGCCCTCCGTCGCTATCTGCACACTTTTCGTGGCTGGATGCGCGGCAACATCGACTGGGCCTCAGATTCAGGACGGTATCAGAACATTCCTCCCACAGCTGCTGGTTACCTGGACCCCATCTTCGGCAATGACGCCTCGCTGGACGCACCAGCAAACGGGTAACATG
>JACDGC010000692.1 GCA_013815535.1 Ktedonobacterales bacterium | reverse complement strand
TCTCCGTGCCACCCGAATAGTTGATGATGGGGCAACGCCCGCCACCAACATGCGCGAAGCACCACTTCCACGGATCGATGTTCCATGGCTCCCCCGTCGAACCGATGACGCGGATCGCGCTGAGGTCGTGCTTCGTCACGGGGTCGGTGCCATGCGCCATCAGCGAGCGGATGGCCGTAGGGGAGACGCCCATCACCGTCACCTTGTGCTTCTCCGCCAGATCCCACAGGCGATCAGGCCCTGGATAGTCGGGCGTGCCGTCATAGAGCAGCAGCGTGCCCCCCAACATCAGCGTGCCACTGATGGCCCACGGCCCCATCATCCAGCCGATGTCGGTCAACCAAAAGAGCGTATCATCAGCTTGCAAGTCGAAACAGTGGGCCAGATCCTGTGCGCCTTTGATGGGGAAGCCACCATGCACATGCACCGCGCCCTTGGGCTTGCCCGTCGTGCCGGATGTGTAGATGAGCATGTAGGGATCTTCCGCGCTCGTCGCCAGCGTCGTGAAGTCGCCAGCTTGGCCATTCACCACGTCGTGCCACCAGCGGTCACGCGCACCCATCAAGGGCAGATCGCGACCCGCGCGCCGCACCACCAGCAGCGTCGTCACGGTGGGCGCGGTCGCGCAGGCCTCCGCTGCCGTCGCGTACATATCGACCAATTTGCCCCGGCGAAAGAAACCATCCGCTGTCACCAGCACCTTGGCCTCGGCGTCGCGCAGCCGCGTGGCAACGGCCTCGGGGCCATACCCCGAAAAGATGGGAATGAAAATCGCGCCCAGCTTGCCACAGGCGAGCGTCGCCGCCACGACCTCGGGAATCATTGGCAAAAAAACGCCAACGCGA
The DNA here is from genome assembly GCA_013815535.1 of Ktedonobacterales bacterium. Classification (GTDB taxonomy): domain Bacteria; phylum Chloroflexota; class Ktedonobacteria; order Ktedonobacterales; family JACDGC01; genus JACDGC01. The sequence goes on along the minus strand of JACDGC010000692.1, from coordinate 1,983 downwards.
TCACCCTTTCCCACTCCCAAGGCCGCCAGGGCATTCGCCGTCTGGTTGGTCAGGTGCGTCAGTTCAGCGTAACTCAGGCGGCGCACATCACCTTCCTCACCCTCCCAGATGATGGCGGGGCGGTCAGGTTGGGCAGGCAACAAGCCCGTGCCCATCAGGCCCACATGCTTATCCAGCGCGGTGGCGACATAGTTGAACTGGCCGTCGATGAACCAGCGCGTCCATTCCACCCCGGCGGCCAAATCCATCACCTGGGTATAGGGTCGGTGCCAACGCAGATCCAGATCCGCGCTGACGGCATCCCAAAACCAGGCAGGGTCAGCGGAGGCACGCGCCAAGAGCGCATCATAGGATGCGATGCCGTGTTGGGTCATGAAGCGTAGCAAGCGGCTGCGCTTCATATACTCATCGGTCGGGCGCCAGGCAATTGGTTCGCCCTGGCTATAGGGAGTGTCGTCGGTCTGCGGCATTGCGTCCACGTGCGGGTGCTCCTTCTTCAGTGAGGGAATCGCTTGTGCAGACATTGTACCGCATCCCAAAGTGAGCGCACCCGAATCCGCCCCAGCGTGCTAACATTTCGTGCACAACGGATGGCTGGCGGTCACGTTCTGGATGTGAATGATCAGGTCAAAGATGGCATCTGGTGCAAAGGTCGCATATGGAGGGTGGGCAGCGCTATAGCCTGCCCCAACCAGCAAGAACGGATGGGGTTGATCGAGCCAAGTGCGCGCATTTGAAGCGGGGATGGCGTGCAAATCCAGGAAATAGAGCGGCATCCCCAAACTGCACAGAACAGCATTGCCACTATTGGCAGTCGGCGCGTCAAGATGGTGCGTATTCCCCCCCGGGGTGTTAAAGTCGCCCGCATAAAAGGTTTGCCCGATCGCGAAATATGCCGCACCGTAGCGTTGCCGGAGATATTCCCCCATCGTGATGTATGGCGGAGTCGTGGAGCCAGCATTCTGGAACGTCCCGATATGCGTATCATGTGCCCACAAGACGATATGTGCCCCCGTTGATGCATGCTCATGCAACCACGCAACATTGTTTGCCATCGCCTGATCTCGGTAATTGGCCGCTACATTAAGGTCGCTCTCGCTGTTATTGGCGAAAGCACGCGCGATAGAGCGGTAGTATTGGGCTGATTGGTGGATGACTGTTGCCACCTGACGTGCCACATCGAATGCTGATTGCGATGAATGGCTGACATAGCTGGACTGCCGACCATCCAACAGCGCGACAACCGTTTGCGTGGCATCCACACTTTGCTGCGTGCTATTGGTCGTGTCCGCCAAGAAGGGGGCATAGAGCGCTGCGACGGTTTGGGCTTGTGGCGCATCGACATGCTGGATGTATGCTTGCACCTCATCGAATGTCCGCTTGGTTCATGCTTGGCAATCGAAGCCCGCAAATACCACCTTAGGCGTATGCGTCTTGTTATAATCATGCATCCACTGAAGAACGGCTTCCACTTCATGCGTATTCCAGGGCCAGCCCATTTGCAGGGCACTATCTTTGGCGTTCCCAATTCCGTTGAGGACGTAATCATTCGCGTTTTCCCCAACCGACCAACTGACTTCCAGCCCAACCATCGTGAAGCCTTTTTGCTCGACCAGAGAGCGCACGAGACGATCCTTCATGGTGAAAAATTCCGACGATCCGTGGGTTCCTTCACCCAACCCAACGATGCTGGCCGTTCCGATGCTGGCTTTCAGGGGCGCAAGATCGGAAAACGGGGCGGTGGGGTCAGTTGTTGTCAGCGGAAGCGCATAGGGGCGTAAGTCCAGTTGGAGCGCGGCTGCCGTTGCCGTGGCATTCGGAGCAACCGTGGTTGACACATGGGTACAAGCCGTTGTCGCCAAGAGTAATAGGCACAGCAACCAAGAGCGTCTCATGCATTTCTTTCCTTATTGGTATCATAAAAAACGTCTGTCGAGAAATTGAACGGTAATCCAGATACGGGGCGGGGCGTGGCATATTCGC
>JACDGC010000037.1 GCA_013815535.1 Ktedonobacterales bacterium | reverse complement strand
ACGAAAAGGCCATACGCGGTCACGTTGTTACCGTTGACGATGACACCGGTGTCGGCAGTGTTGGTGGTCCAACCCACACCGTTACCGTGGTCGGCCCGCCATGCCCAGATGTCATCGAGGATGACATTGTTGCTATTGACGACCAGGCTTTTGGTGGCACGGCCCTGTTGCGCGCCGCCGATGCGGAAAAAGACATCGTGCAACGTCGTTGGATCGGTTGTGGCGCCGTGGTTGTCTTCGTGCTCATCACCCACTTGTAAGAGGGTGGGGGAAAGCCTTGGGCCAGCATCGAAGATGATGCCACTGAGCGAAACCCCATGCGTGCTGTCGACTTTCATCGCCACGTTGCCATTGTCAGGAACGAGCGTGGCAAACCCAAGACCCAACACGACGGTCCCTGGGCGTTCGACTTGGATGCTTTGCTTCAGATGATAGATACCAGGGGTTAGGATCACGTTTTTACCGGAATCCAAGGCGTCGTTGATGCGCGCGGCGGAATCCGACGGGCTGGCAATGTAGAAGCGCTTGATCGAGATGGACGTGCCCTGTGTCGCGCCAGTGGCCCAGGTCGTCCCAGCGGAGTTGCGCTGCACAGCGGGCACGAAGACATTGTAGTTGCCACCAGCATCCACATACAGGTAAGGAGCTTCACGCGTGACCGGGCTGGTTGCCAGGGTGGTATATGGGCCACCACACGACGACTGCGCGGGGAAGCACTGCGCGGGTGCCCCAGTGACACCTGCGAACACTTGGTTCCAGACACCATTGCTCCAACTGGTGATCACACTATTGCGGGTGACCCACTGCTGTTGCGAACCGCTGACGATGTTGCCATCGATCTGCGAATCGGCAATGAAGCCGCCACTGGCGAACGATGGCGAGGTGCAATAGTCCATCAACGTCATCGGACCATTGACATGGACCCGCCGCATCGGCGCGGCCTGTGACACGGCCCAGAATTCGCCGCTGTAGCAGCCAAAATTCGGGGTGGTCACGTTGATCGTCAGATTCGACAGGGAGCGCCAAAAATTGTTGAGCGCGATGCAACTATTGCTGGCATCACATTGATTGCGGACGTAAATCGAGCCATTGATGACGACATCACCCGGCGACTGCCCAAGACCAGCCACCATCGTATAGTAGCCAACCTGGAAATTGAGCGGGGCGGTGCTGGTGCCATAGGTGCCAGGCGCAAAGAGCAATGCATAACGCTGTTGGCCAAACTGGTTGGGGATCTGCTGGCTGGCAATCGCGTCGACCTTTGCCTGGATATCGCTCAGGGGCATGGTGGGGGTGAAGATGAAAACATTCGGACCAAAGTTGGGTTGGCTCGCCAAAGCTGGCGAAGCCGCCAAAGCTGATGGGGCATGACTAAGCATTGCTGGCACGATGATGGCCGCACTCAACGCGACCAGGACAAGCGCCACAAGCGCGATACGACGTACTGGCGACCGCAAAAACGAGAAAAACATCCTGCCTCTCCATTTCGCACCTACGCTTCGCCCACTTTCGTTGTGAACCGAAGCAAGCCAGATCGAAAAACGCGACGAAATTCGGTGAATGCAGATGGTGAATGCGGAGGAGCACCGTTGCTCTCATCTCGCTAATACCAACGCAACGACGAATCTCTGGGAGCAGTAGACCATCTTTCCCTTCCCATGGCAAACTCTACTACTGCTCCCAAGGGGTTGCCGCTTCTTGAGCGCATGGCAGAATGTTGGACGCATTTCCATGCGACTAAGGGGGAAAAGCGCTCACGGCTCCACGCCTCATCCGTGTATGTGGGAGAGCGCATACAGCCATCCCTGCCAGATGCTGTGCATTATATCGTTTAGGATATGCCACCAGATCGAGGAAGTGTGGCACACATACTCTTGTGGGCATAAGCTTTACTACGGCAGTCTACCGTAGATTACCGTAGTGGGACAGAGTCGCTCAGCGTCGAGCAGTGGTATAAGACCCAGTTACTACGGTAAATTACCGTAGTATTACGGTAGATGTAGTGGGATTACATCGGTAGTACTACGGTAGCCGACACGCTTTGCCATGATCTGTTATACTGTTTCCAGTGAAACGCTACCGTAATTTTCGGAAGGAGAGAGTTCCATCTACCGTAGCACTACGGTAGATGGAACTGCTGTTATGGAACCTGAAGACCTGATTACTCCGCGCGAAGCCGCTGCGCTTGCGGGCATCAGTGAGCGGGCAATTTTGCAGTGGATCGAGCAACAGAAATTGCAATCATGGCCGCAGATGGCGGGCCAACGAGTGCGCCATCGCGTATCCGCTGGTCAAGTGCACCTTCTGGCAGCTGAGCGGCGCCGTCCACCGACAGGGGCAGTGGCGTATCTCGAACAACGTGTGGCTGAACTGGAGGCATTGGTCGATGACCTCCGGCATGAGCGTCCCCATCTCGTACCTCCGCCACGCTGGACGCCACCACGTGTGCCAGCCAAAGTGGAAGATCATGCGGATCGTCTCCCCCCACCTAATACCGTTTCTGTCCAAGATTATGCACGCTTGCACCAGCTCTCAGAAGAAACAGTACGAAGTGCGATCCGCGATGGGCGTATTCCAGCTATCCGACTCAGGGTGCTCTACCGAGGCCATTATCATACATCATGGATTGATGATGCCGCCCATCAGGTGATGTATCATATGTGGCGTGACCATCCCGATTTTCAACCTTGCTCGCACTGTCTCCTGCTTGTTTCCCGCTCAACCGACGAAAGCAAGTAAGATATTCCGTATTGCTACGGTAATACTACCGTAGCAATTAACCGAGATGTCCCCCAGCAGGCAGATGCAGTCGCTTAAAATTCTTTGTGATTTCCTCTCAATCTTCCAATTCGATTCATACAAGGTCGCATGACTACCGTATGTATACGGTAGTCTACGGTAGTGACGTCTATCCGCCCCCCATTTTTGTACAGATGTCGCCAGCCTTCTGCGTGACCCATGTATCGGGATTGCCCAGCACTACGGTAATCTTCCGTATACTACCGTAGTGCTGGGTGGGGGTGAGATAGGGCAGGAAAGAAGAGCTACCGTAGTAGAGGGCAGGTAGGATGGATGGCTACGGTAGTCTACCGTAGCCATCCATCCTACCTGCCGCTATCAGCATCACGAATGTTTATATGGCGTGTGCATTGACCAGCGATCCGCCTAGATAGCCTCGCCCGCCAGGAGGCGTCTGGCCACATCTGGCTCCAGGGAACCAACGCCACCAAAGATGCCACGTGGATATGTAGGCAACGGTAACAGCCTTGTTTTAGAACCGTGAAAGTGCTCTTGCAAGCTTTTGCACACCAAGCAAAATGTCGTGCTCATTAATGTTGGCATAGCCAAAGAGCAGCCCGCCTCTCACCAGTGGTTCGATGCTGTGTTGCGATAGCGGCGTCACCTCCACCCCCCGCATTTGCTGCCAGCAGAGAGGCATGCCAGTCGTCCTTCCCAGGCGAGAGCCAATCGACGAGATGCCTCTCTGCCTCAGGAGGGCGAACATCAAGCAGATCACCCAAATGGGCACGCAAGGCCTGCTGCAGCACGTCGCGCCGCTGACGATAGTGGCCCAACATCCGCCGCAGATGCCGCGCAAAATGGTCTTCTTGCAGAAAGTCAAAACGCGTCAACTGCTCCAAAATGGGAACGTGGGCATCGATGAACCGCCGCATCGTCAATAACGGCTCAATTAATTCTGGTGGCGCGACCACATAGCCTAGGCGCAGGGCGGGAAAGAGCACTTTGCTGAAGGTGCCAATATGTGGAGCGTCTGCTGTTTTTGTCCCTCTGTCAGATGTTGGGGTAATGGGCGTCGCTGCCCTGGCCCCAACAGCGATGGGGGATGCCGTGCGACGGTCGTCCCTGCCCCGACACGACTCTCCAAAAACCCTTCTAGCAACAGTTGCTGACGCTTGATCACGTCCCCGACGAGGTGTATGCCCAGGTGCGCCCGCATTTCACCGAGGAAGAACTGGCGAATCTGACGCTGTTGATCGCCACGATCAATGCGTGGAATCGGTTTGGAGTAAGTTTTCGCGACGTGCTGGGGGAGTACACTCCCAAGAAAGTCGCCCACATAAAAGAATAAGCGGAGGAATTGCACATGAGCAGTGCCTTGGCCGATTTCAAGCGATTCATGCAGCAGCGCGAGGAGGCCGCACGCGCCTATGTGAATGGCGATGCGCAACCCCTCCTACGCCTCAGTGCCAGCGAAGCGCCTGCCACCTTTTTCAGTCCGCGTGGTGATTTCTTTGAGGGTGCTGAAGCGGTTGTCGCTCGCTATGCGACCGATGTCGCCTCGTTTGCCATGGACAGTGACAACACCTTCCAGATTTTGCAGATGGCTGCCAGCGATGGCCTCGCTTATTGGGTCGGATTGCAGCGCGCCCTGGTCCACATGCAGGGGCAGGCAGAGCCAGTTCCATCGCCAATTTGGCGAGTGTCACCGTGGATGTTCTCTGCGACCGGAGCGAATGAGCGGCCACAGCAGACGCTTCTGCGTAAGCAAGCACGGGAAACATGCTGCTCACTTGCCTAAAAGAGATGCTCCGTTGCCCCGTTCATTTAATTCTCTTTCCCTTGATACCAATAAAGCAACTGGCCAATAACGCTGCCAAAGACCACAATAACAGCCCACCGCTGCTTGTCGCCACCACGCACGCGACGCTCTGGGCGAAAGATATCCACCAAGCAGATATAGGAAGAGCATAAACTGAGCGAGACTGCTATGATTGTTACAATGAGGCTAGCAATGGGATTTGGTGCTGGATGAATCATTGATAAGCCACCTTTCCATAGATGCGTCTCCATAGATGCGTCAATGATACCATAATGAGTGATCCTCACAAAATCATCACAAACGTGCAGGGCGCCATCAATTATCTATCTCACCCACCTGATGAAGTGCCGGGCTTCATCAGGTGGGTGACCCTTTATATGATCAACTGCTCCCCCACTTTACGCATCCAGCAAGAATAGCAAAACACCTCAAGAAAAGGGCATGTGGGACTTGGTTGCGTCCCCCTTAAGCACGCCCATAGCGCATCAGCACAACACCTGAGGGAAAGGGCTTGGATTCGATCAAACGCAGATTCACATTCATCCCGTCAGGAAACAGACGTTTGCCACTGCCCAGCACAATCGGATAAATCAGCAGGCTATATTCGTCAATCAAGTCGTGGGCAGCTAGGGTATGCACCAGCACGCTACTGCCATCCACATAGATGTTCTTGCCGGACTGGGCTTTCAATGCGCGGATTTCCTCGACGACATTGCTACTTATCAAGGTTGAGTTGCGCCATGCCGAGGCCGTGGTCAGCGTGGTGGAAACGACATACTTCGGCATCATATTCATGACATCACCAAAGGGGTCTCCAGCGGGAATGGGCTCGAATGCTCCCCCGTGGATCTGCCAGGTTTTGCGCCCCAGAAGGAATGCCTCACTTTGGTTCATTTCCGCAAAGAAGTGCGTCCCAATGTCATCGTGCCAAAATGGCTGGGTCCACCCGCCATGGGTGAAACCGCCCTCGGTATCTTCCTCCGCACCACCTGGCGCTTGCATCACCGTGTCTAACGAGATAAACTCGGCCACTACAATGTTTCGCATAACTACCTCCCTCGTGAGTAACAAGATTAGGTTTTCCCTCTATCACTCATCTTACGGGATTTGGCAAAACCGGAAGGGAGCGCTTTCCTTCATCGGCGCTTCTGTAGGCGCTGACCTGACGCCAACTTCGAGGATAACCAATGAATAATTGGGAAATACGGTTGCGCACCTCGATTGTACACGTTCAGCATGCATCGGATGGTCTGATGGAAAAGCCCCTCACGTTCGCTAACCTTCCACCATTCAATCCAATACAGTTGACCATACCCCGAAATGCCACTGTGCCAAGGTTTTCGCTATGTTTCCTCCACTGTGGCAGGAGAGGTGCCAGCATTCCACTGGAAGACTTCCTCGAGCGGGACGTTAAAGACATCGGCGATGCGGAACGCGGCCTCCAACGACGGCGAATATTTCCCCGCCTCAATCGCCGCAATCGTTTGTCGCGTGACGCCGATGCGCTGCCCGAGCTCGGCTTGCGACATCTCATTCGTGAGGAAACGCAGGATGCGGATCCGATTGGCGAGCGATCCCTTCATCATGCCTGCCTGCGATAGCTCACTACCACAACACCGTAGTGGACGACTTCCGCTGCGATGATGGTGAAGAGCGCTGCATCAATGATGGCCCACCCCCGCGCGGTGAAGGGCATGACCACCCCCACCAGAACCATGCCACCGATCAGCACCGAATAGGCAGCACTGATCGAACGGCGCATGATGGCCTGATCTCGCTCATCCAGCGGGGCGCGTGCCTCCTCTGGGGAGACGCGATGGAGGGCGAGATGGCCAATGCCCAGGATGAACATCTGCACGATTGCCGCCACGGCGAACAGGCCCAGCTGGCGCAGGTTGGGCAATCCTTCCATCGGGACGGCACCCACCGCAGTCACCGTAAAGTATGGGCCAAATGTGACGGCCATCGCGACGAGGGAAAGCCAAGCGGTTTTCTCCCTGAAGGGCATGTGCGCCTTCTCATAGACCATCTTTGTGTCTTCGTATGCCATGGGGAGCCTCCTCAATTCAAACAGGTGACTGTACGGAATCACGTACACACTGTAACATATAGCAGACATCGTGTCAACAATAATATACATTACTATAAGATGAAGGTGGTCGAAATTACCCATTAGCTCGCTATGTTGAAACATCTCGACCAACTCGAAGTAGCCGCATACCAGAATGCTGCCGCCAATTGAAGGGAGGCGGGCAGAGACACATGTTCAACGTTATCACCGCTCAAGGGACCGTGCCCTTTCCACCCAGTTTTCCAAAAAGCCCCAAAAAACATCTCAAGATGCCCCTGGATGAGACACACGCCAGCCCCTGACCTTCGTCAATCGGTACTACCATTCCATCATTTGCGGGCGCATCACGCAGATTTTTTTCACATCCCAGTCGGTTGTCCCCTCTCCCTCAACCGCGCTAGCGATCCCCGGCATTTCCCCTTGCATCCGCACCTCCAACGCGTGCTGATGCGCCACCCTATGGTTGAGCGAGATGCGCCAACAAGACACGTTTACGCAACACGCGGTCTCCCTCGCGTATCACACCGACTGCCAAGGGTGTGCGCTGCGGGAACAGCGTCTGGCTCCGGGTTCAATGGGAATCGGGCGCGTCGTGTCAGTGCGGTTCGCCGTACCCTTGCTCCCTTCTATCTCGTTGCGCATCTCGTGGGAACACCGAGCTTTCCTGTCTATTCCCCCAGCGCCGCCACCCTTTCGTCGCCACGTTGGGGGAACGTTTCTCCAGGCGCCTAGCGGCTCGGCTGCGTGAAGGTGGCGTCGTTATAGTCCCATGCGTCGAGTTCGGGATGTTCGATGCCTTGCACACTCAACAGCGTCATGATCTGCGAACGGTGGTCGATGCCGTGTTGGATAGCCTGGAGGAGCACGATGATCAGCGGGCAATCGTATGTGCCGTCGTCGAGATGCATGATCTCATCGAGATTCGCCTGCTCCGCGATCGCCCGCAGTTCTCGGCCTGAGCGCTCGGCCCGCTGGCGCAACACCGCGAAACCGGGGAACTCCGTCATTGCTCTGAGCGACGGCGTGGGCATCGGTCCTGTGAGGTGGGAATGATGCGAGTAGCCCTCCTCCGATGAGAAAAGGTGCACCAACGTTTCGCGCACGCTGCCAAAGACTCCCGGCGTCGTCGCGTCGAGTTGCGCATCCGTCAACGTCTCGCAGGTGTCGAGCAGGCGCAGATTGGCCCACAGGTTATACGTAAAAAAGTCAGCAAGCCCAGTTGCCATACTAGGTCTCTCCTTGATGAATTCTGATCTGACGCGATGGCAAGGAGAGATGGGTGAGCGCAGCAGATGACCTGCCCTGAGGGGACACGCCGAGAGACGAAGGTGGGGGAGCACTGCTGTGATGGGTGCCAAGGAGCCCCCATTGTCGCCGATTGCCGCGCGCTGCTCATCCCTCCGCGCACCATCGTTTGCCCAGCGCTGCGGGCATCACACGTGATGGCGAGGATGACTCCTGATTGATTCAGGGAGGGAAGCTAGCGGCGACCTGGCTGCATGATGGACCCCTTTGCGGTGAGGATGCCCTCAGTATAATGAGGGCGCGGTGTATATGTCAAGCTAGCCCAGCGCCAGGCGTTGTCATGATATTCGATCTCGGCGAGGTTGCCTGCCTCACGATATGCAGTGATCTTGCGCATCTCGGCCAGTACGTTGGCGCGTGACGCTGGGTAATGCCACCACGACCCGCGCTGGACGGGCACCTGCCCGCCAGCCTGGGGGGATGTAGTGCAGACGGCAATGAGCGAAGTGTTCTACTGTTTGTCCGCTCGGCGCCCGAAGCGCAGCAGGTGTGCCGCTGGCGATCAAGTCCAAGCCAGAGCGGCGCTAGCCAGCAGAAAACCCTTCTCCTTATAACAGGTGAGTTCGGCTAAGAAAGCCTAGAAACATGAGGAAAATCCAGGCGTAGAAGGGCTGGCTTCTCGCAAGCGCGGAGAACATTCCTGCCCGAGCAAGCGAATGGGATTCAAACAGGGCACGATTGGTATAGCTGGACGAGATCAGCCTGATAAATACTAGATTGAGAGTCCCTCCTTCGTCGAACTCTCGTTGAGTCCCTCATTTTCTGCCCTCTGAATCCCTAGAAACCCGAAACAACGTCGAGTCGATGCGGCCTATAACCTGCTTCGGCGAGAGATTAAGGGCTATTTTCCCCATTTATTCCACTCTCTTGCCTCAGATCAGAAAATGCAAAGGAATGACTGATCCAAGAAAGTAGGATGGGCAGTGCTGATTTTTGATGAGGATAGACCCTCAGATTCGCCCTATGTCGAAAGAATCTGGCGCTGTCACAGCGAGGATGCCGCTCCGTTTCTTTCCATAGCAGGCAGCCACCACGAGTTGGTTGTGAGCCGATTACGTGGCGAAATTACGATAACCGCACGTGGTCCAGAGACGCACGCATCTGCTATAGGTGATTGCCCTAAGGATGGTGAATGGTTCGGTATCATCTTGAAACTAGGAACCTTTTTGCCGCATATTCCTGCCACTACTTTGGTAAATGGCGGGGTAGACTTGCCCACCATTTCGCCTACGTCGTTCTGGATGTTTGGCTCTCCCTGGCAGTTTCCTAGCTATGACAATGCGGACACGTTTATCGCGCGTTTGCAACGAGCAGGTTTCCTCAAACATGATCCCTATGTGAACGATGCCTGGCACAATTCCAGACTAGATCGTTCACAACGAACCTTGCAGCGGCATTTTTTGCAGGCGACGGGCCTACGCCTTGGCGAAGCACGACAGATTGAACGCGCTCGCCAAGCAACCTATCTGTTGCAACAAGGTCTCATGATTTCAGCTGTCGTGACACAAGCGGGATACAATGAGCGGGTCCGGTTACAGCTTGATGACACTCAAAAGCTTCCTTCCGGTGTTTTCGTCCTAACCTATCATTTGCGCGCAGCGTAATGCTTTTCTCAATAACGGCAGTTCGATGAAAGAGACCTCCTGATAGAATGGCTGGTAGATAAGAACAGCCCATCAGGAGGCCACCCCATGAGCATACTCGCCTGAGTTTATGATGGCGATGATTTTTGGCAGCAGTACGGGCAGGCGTGGAAGCGCCGATTGATCGCTGACGGGAAACGACCTCGCCATCATTCAGGTGAGATGTCTCCCAGCGAGATCATGACGCTCCTCAGTCACTTATAAATTGCTGAGTAGTATCACCAGCACGCGATTGGTTCTGCTAAGCAATAGTACCTTCAGGCGGCGAGCAAATCCACTCCTTGCAGATCTGTTTGGTCGCACATCTGCGGTGATGGTCGCCCCACGAGGTACCCTTGCACCCCCTGTACACTGCCGACTTCATGAATGCCCACCCCTTGAATAAAGTGTAATGTGGCGGCATCTTCAATGCCTTCAGCAATGACATAACTGCGGCTTTCGCGTGCAATCGCCACGATGCCCGCAAGCACCGCGCGAGCCGTGGCATCTTTGGGGGCATTGACAATCACTTCACGGTCAATCTTCACAAAATCCACCGCGAGATGACTCAACATTTCCAAACCCGCATTCCCTGCACCGACATCATCGAGAGCTAAGAGGAACCCTAAGCGCCGTAGTCGGGTCGCTTCACGGACGACCACATCCGCCCGCGCGATGGAGCGCTCGGTAATTTCGAGCACTACTTGATTGGGCTGTAACCCCGCAGCGAGCACCGCTTCAACGAGTGCATTGCCTGCCAACATAACATGATCAAGCGTTTGTGGGGCGACATTGATGAACAGCAGCGCATTGGCAGGGAGATCGCTCGCCCGGGCTAAAATCGCCGCACGACATACAGCATCAAGTTCATGGGTATGGCCCATTCGTTCTGCGATATCGAACACTTCTTGGGGGCCGGAAAATCCATAAGCGACATCGGGTCGCATCAGTGATTCATAGCCCAAGATCACTTGGCGCCGAATATCCCAAATCGGTTGAAAGACAATCGATAGGTGCTTTTCCTCAATTAACTGGCGCAATGCCTGGGCCTGGGCAGAAGTGAGCAAGGTAATGCGATCCGCAATTTCGGCGAAAGTGACGACGGCATTGCGTCCCCGGCGTTTTGCTTCATAGAGTGCCGCATCTGCTTGCTCTTGTAAGGTTGCTGCATTCTGCGCATCGGGTGCGAGCGTTGCGATCCCCACACTCACCGTGAGACCTGAGAGTTGCTGCTGCGCAAGATTGCGGATGATTTCTAGTGCCTGCGTGGCTTCATCCATTGTCGTATGGCGCAAGAGGATAGCGAACTCATCGCCTCCTAGCCGAAAAGCTGGTGCATTGGCAGTGGTTTGTTGCAAGACCGCTGCGACCGTTGTGAGGATATGGTCACCATACGCATGACCATATTGGTCATTGTACTGTTTGAATTCGTCGATATCGATGAGGGCCAAACTCAGCGATTCGCCGTACTGCTGCGCCTGCGCGATCTCGCGCTGACGTGCCTCTTGATACGCACGATGATTCCCGAGGGCGGTCAAACTATCTGTGAGCGCCGAGTGCTGAAGCTGAGCCAGTTCTGCTTGCACGGTGACTTCATGAACCTGTTGGGCGAGCGCCGATTCCAGCATCCGTTGCTCCGTGCGATGTGCCACATGGAGCAATGCCACGCAAAGGATGGTTAAGGCAAAACCAGGGAGGAAAAGGAGGGGAGCGGACCGCACAATGAGCTCTTGGGTTGCGGAAAGCTGCGCCATCTGATGTGTGGCAAGTATTTGGTTCTGTTGGGCTTTCTGTTGAACTTGCTGTTTGAGAATGGCAATGAGACTATCACTCTGGAAATTTGCTTGAATGACACCCGAGTGATTCTGTAAGGCAATGGCGGTAAATTCTTGCTGGACCATTGCCTGGTATTGTGCATGCTGGCTAAGAATCCGTGAGTTGAAAAGATCGTCAGTAAATAAGCTGATGCGATTACTCTGACGCATCTCTGCAAGAAAATTATTACCAGCCTCAATATACTCTTGCTCCACTGCAGGAGTGGGGGTAAATCGGAAACGGGTTTCTGTGCGATTTTCCTCACTGAGCCAATACATCGCTTGTTGGTAGGAATTGTTCAAAGCCACCGCTTGTGAAGCCTGCTGCGTGAGCAGTCGGGAGGTTACCGCAGCCCAAAGGGCAGACACGGTCATGATGGCAAGAATCACCAATAATCCAATCGTGGTCACTTGATTGAGGCGGTGGCTTCGTCGCATCGCTTCGCGCTCTTTTCTGCTCAGTTGCGGCTGATAGTTCTATGAACGTATATCGACCAAGTCAAATTGTTCTTAAATGAGGATGGAAGTAATTCATACGGTAAGTTAGTGTGACCCGATGTGCGTGTTTTTTGAATAGGATGAGGTCGCCTCAAGAGCAAAGAACTGCTCAAGAAGGCGTCCCCACGAATCTGGATGAGCTGATTATTCGCTGATTCTGCTTGATTGATGATGGAGTTCACGCTTGCTTGGGAGAACGGCGGTTGCGCCAGCGTGGACCAACTCTGGAAATGACGGATAGCGAAGTCATCACGATGGAGATCGTCGGCGAGTATGTGCGATTGCAACAGGACGCAGCGATTTATCGGTATTTTTGCCAGCATTACATCATAGCGTAATGTTGGCTCAGCGAGGATCTGGTGAACGTAGTTCCACACGAGAGTATTTTGGGAAGCGCCGCGTCGGTTAGGGCCAAGCGCGGCGCTTCCAAGAGTCGCTGCTAGCCAGCCAGGATCTCAATGCCACTCACTTTGGCATTATCGACGACGGTGCTAAATTGCACGGTGATGCTGCCATTGCTGGTGGCTGTCGTCGTAAACTGCTTGACGATGGCTTTATTCGCCCCGTCAGCCGCAGCATAGATGTCAAAGTTCGTCAGCACTTGGGAGCCATTGAGCGCGACGTTGAAGAATCGTTGGCCGCTGCTCGTCCAATAGAGTTCCGCGAAGTGCAGCCGCACGGTGTAGCTGTTCCCCGCTGTGAGACCGGGAATCACGTAGCTAAAGTTGCCAAAGCGTTCGGTCTGATACACCGCTTGGGGCGCCGGATTGGTTACGCCGCTGGTGTCAATGCTGGCCGTTGAGGAATAGACCTGACCGCCGGAATAATCGGCATCTGCGCCGAACGAGCCAGCACCATTCCCGCCAGCATTGAGCGCAATGCGACTGCCCGGCGGAGGCGTTGGCGTAGCCGTGGGTAGGATCTCGATGCCGCTGACCTTGGCATTATCCTTCACGGTCGTAAACTGCACAGTGATGGTGCCACTTGCGTCGGCGGTCGCCGTGAATTCTTTGACGATGGCCTTATTCGCTCCCCCGGCGGCAGCGTAGATGTCGAAATTCGCTAACGCTGACGCGCCGTTGAGAGCAACATTGAAGGTACGTTGGCCGCTACTTGTCCAGTACAATTCGGCGAAATGGAGCCGGACGGTGTAAGCGTCGCTGGGGGTCAGGTTCGGGAGCCTATAGGTGAAGTTACCAAAGCGTTCGGTCTGATAGACGGCCTGTGGCGCGGGGTTCGTCACGCCACTGGTGTCGATGCTGGCTATCGAGGAATAGGTTTGTCCGCCATTATAGTACCCGTCAGCGGTGAAGGCCCCCGCCGCGTTGCCACCAGCATTGATGGCATAGCTGTTTTGCGTCGTGGTGGCCGATCCGCTCCACTTGAAAGTCACGATGCCACCCGCCGGAATGGTATAGGTGAAGGACTGCGCGCCATTCCACCGGACCTTAAAGGTGCTCGCTGATGAGGCATTGTTGTGGGCGACGAGGACCTTGGAGCCATCAGGGTTCTTGAAGGCGACATCCTCTAGGTTGCCAAAGGTGTTGGAGCCGATGTGATAAGCCCCGGGGACGACGAACTTGCTGAACTGCCCCAACTGGTAATAGTTTATAGTGACCCAGATTGTCAAGACAGCAAAAAGGGGCTTATTAAGGGATTGCTCCCTTGCTTCTTTTGTGCAAAGTACACCGCTGCGGGTGTTTGATAGTCAAGTGATTGGTGCAGCCGCTGGTGG
>JACDGC010000691.1 GCA_013815535.1 Ktedonobacterales bacterium | reverse complement strand
ATGTTGGGAATGCGCTTCGCCATCGACGCGCTCTATCTGGATGGCGTGGGCAGGTGGTGCGCGCGGTGCGGCATTTGGCCCCGTGGCGCATTGGACCCCTGGACCCCACCACCGAATGCATCATCGAGATGCCCGTGGGCACCATTGACGCCAGTGGCACAGTCGAGGGCGACGAGATCGCGTTGCGCTAGGAGCATGGTCCCGTTCCATTTGTCACACGTCCCCCTGTTGCTATACTGGCAATGAGGGGAGCAAAAGAGATGTTGCAAGGGCTAACCGATGCGCTGTTTCCGCCGCGCTGTGTCGGGTGTGGCACACGTGGCATGTGGCTCTGTGCGACGTGCAGGGCAACGATTGCAGCGAGTGCGCCGCACAGCCAGTGCCCCCATGGCGTCGCCGTCACCTATTGTGCGCGTTGCTCTCCCGACTGGACCGATCTCAGTGGTGTACGGGTGGTGGGGCCCTACGAGCCCCCCCTGAAATCCGCCATCTGGGCCTTGAAGTTCACCGGCAAGCGGGGCTGTGCGGCGGCGCTGGGACAACTGCTGGCGCAGCAATGGTCGCGTGCCCCCGCCATCCCAGTGGATGCCATCGTGGCGGTGCCACCCTCAGCGGCGGGGCAGCGGCAACGCGGCTATAATCAAGCCGAGTTGTTGGCGCGCGCCTGTGCCACGTCCTTGGCACTGCCATTGTGGCCGCGCGCGCTTGGCCGCACGCGCGCCGCTGATCCTCAACTTGGTAAGACCGCCATCGAACGTCACCAGAATGCGCAGGGGCTTTTCGCCGCGACGCCGCGTGTGGCTGCTCAGATGGTGGGGCGACGCATCCTGGTGGTCGATGATGTGCTCACGACGGGGGCCACGCTCAATGCGGCGGCGACCGCGTTGCGCGCCGCTGGGGCGGTGGAAGTGTGGGGCGTGGTGCTGGCTCGCCCCAGGACCCATGAGCGTTGACCTTGCAACTGACGGCCAACCATGATAGCATAGACGCCGCTAGACCACGTTGTTTGTACTTCACTAGAGGGGCAAGTTTGTGAACCCAAAGCAGAATCCCGCGCGACCGTCTGAAATCCCCCCCGATGTGGAAGCACGCTATAGAGCCATCCAAGCCGAGATGCAGCAGTTGCAATTGGCACCTGAGGCCCTGGTGGGCGAGAGCCGCGAGGCGCGCTATGCCCGCCAGCAGCGCTTGCGCCAGTTGCGCCGTGAATTCGATGCCGCCTCGCGCTATCCGCTGGCACGGCGGCAACGCTCGGCGGCTACCACGGTGGTGTTGATGGCCAGCGTGGGGGTATTGCTGTGCATGCTATCGATTGGTGGCGGCGTCCTGGTCAATAATATTCTCAGCCGCCCCCCCGATATCAGCGGCACCATCACGAACTTCATGGATGATATCAAGTCGCAGGATTATTCCAGCGCCTATACGTATCTGGCCCAAAATGGGCAAGATGTGCAAGCCTTCATTGGCACCGCAGGCACGGCGGATAATGCGATGGGCAATGTGATCAAGTATCAGCAGATTAGCCAGATCAATGGTAAATCTGGGGATGTCACCGCCTCCGTCACCTTCAATATTACGCGTGCAGGCAATGATAGCACGGATTTAGGCTACGATAAACGCCCTGGCGGCGTTTATCCCTCCATCGTCGTCATTATGACCTACGGCGGCGACAAGTGGCGGGTCTCGGACTATGGATCGCTCTTCCGCGTCGTCCCATTGGGTGACACCCCAACGCCAGCCGTCACCCCCACGCCAGCTAAAGGAAAATGACATGGACGGGGAATCAGCCGCGCAAGAAGGCCTCAGCGCCTTTGCCGAAGCCGCGCAAGATCTGGTGACAGCGGGCCTTGAGCAAGCGTTGGGTCGCAATTATGCGTGTGCCGATGCTTGCAATCAGGTGGCGGAAAAAGTGTTGCAGGCCGTGCATCTAGTGCGGTCTGGTCGGCGCGCGGCGTACAATCATGATCTGGTGGCGCTGGGGGCTGCCTTGGCGGTTCCCGATGATGTCGCCGCTGGTCTGGCAAATCTGTCGCGCTACTACCCCGAGACGTTTTATGCCCACACAGCCCCCAACCTGGCGGATGACGCGGTGAGCGCGGAAGAGGTCACCGTGTGCATGGGGCAGGCACGGTTAGCCTTGCGGTGGGCGCGCGGCATCGTCATGGCGGCGTGAAGCTGAGGCGCTGGTTCCGTGGGTGATTGCCAAGTCGCATGGCTTTTGCTACACTGAGATCGAATAAGCAAGACATCTTGGTTGCGACTTCAGAGGGAATGTGATGAACAGACGGAATGGCCTACAGGGGCTGCGATGGCATGGGCGCCTCCTCGGCGTGGTGGGATGCCTGGTGGTCATCTTTCTGGCGGGGTGTGCTTCGGGGAATGCGCCAAGTTTGAATGCGACGAGCAGCAACACCGGGGGGCTGGCTGGCAGCTCCAATGACCCCAATGCGCCACCAACGCCACCGCCCTTTCCGGCCTTCACCGTGGGGGCCTGGGTCGCCAACATGGCCCCCCAAAAGGGCGAGGCAGACCGCGTCTATGTGCTGACGCGCCTGCACGATCCGGCGATGACTGGTCCCTCGCAGCCGCCACCACAAGGGTCGGTCGGCGTGACGGCGGTCATCGATGGCGTGGCGCAAAACAACCCAACGGATAAAACCGGGTATGCCTATTTCGACTTCAAGGCGAATGCGGCACCGACCGTGCCAAGCGTCATCACCTTGACGGCAAATTATCAGGGGAAATCCTACCAAACGACAACATTTTACACCGTGTTGCCAGACATCAAAGGCACGCCGACCCCTGCGGCTGGCACGCCAACACCTCATCCGTAAGGTGCCGAGTCCT
>JACDGC010000690.1 GCA_013815535.1 Ktedonobacterales bacterium | reverse complement strand
AGGATGCGCTCGGCAATCGGACGCACCGCCGCTGGCGTGCGCAGTGGCGAGCGCCACACACCGAAATGCAGTCCCGGCACATCGATGGAGCAATCCACTTCGATGCAGACGGAGTGGCGCACCCCGAAGCGTTGGGCCAACTCGGCCAGATGCGCGACCTGCTCCAGGCTATCGACCATGAAGGTGATGCGCTTGCCTGCCCGCACCTGCTCCGCGACGGCGGCCACATCCGCCGCGTGCCAGGTGGGGTAGCCCAGCAACAGGTCATCAAAACCCTGGCTTGCGAGCCACGCCGCCTCGCGCGCGGTGTAGCACATGATGCCCTGGAAGCGCGCATCCGCCGCGAAGATGTGGCGCAGGAGGGCGACACTGCGAATCGACTTCGATGCCAGACGAATGTGCTTGGCACCCGCGCGCTTCAGAGCCTGGCTGATGTTGGCATCCAACAGGTCCAAGTCGACATAGGCAAAGGGCATGCGGTGGCCCGCGAACAGCGCGCGATAGTCATCATAGGTGCGCGTCACTGTGTGGGTGGCGGGCGTGGCGTCGATGGTGCTGGTCATACGGCGGAGTCCCCCATGGTGGCGAGTGGGGCCGTTCCCTCGGCCAGGGCGGTGACGGCGGCGATGAGTTGCGCCAATGCGCGCCGGGCACACCCGACATCGTGGTCACTGACGAATTGCAAGATCATGCCATCCAGACCCGCCATGACGAAGCGGGCCAGTGCGTCATAGGGCACGGCGCACGGCGTGCCAGTTTGCGCGCAGCCCTCTTGAAACATTTGGGCGATGACGGCCTCATACCCCGCGTATTGTTGCTGGGCCAGCCACGCGGATTCTGGCTGGCGTAAGGCATAGAGGGTCAATTCTAATTGCATGATCTGGATGGTGGGATCACGCTCGACCGTTGCCCAAAAGGCCGTGATGCTCTCGGCGATCATCCCTCGAAGCGTCGTGTCGGTCGAACGGTTGGCAAGGACGACCATTTGCGTCTGGCGCATCATCTCGCTCAGCACGGCAAAGAGCAATTCATCCTTGCTGCCAAAATAATAGCCAAGCATCGCTTGGTTCACGTCGGCTTCAGCGGCGATCTTGCGGGTGGTAGCCGCAGCGATGCCCTCGCGTGCCAGCACGCGCACCGCCGCCGCCAAGATGGCTCCGCGCCGCTCATCAATGCCCACATGCGCCATCGCGGTTTTCCCTTTCTCCACCGTCACCGAGTTATTCATGCGAATGAATGAATAATAGGGGGTGCCTGAATGGCTGTCAAGGGGATGTCACCGTCGAAATGAGAGGGTTCGTGCCCCTTTTCGGGGTATATCCCTCGTTCGCATGTTCCTGTGGCGCTGATCCGGCTACCATCCTTTCACGAGATCCGATTTGCGGATTACAATGCGAGCATAGAAATGCGAGATCAGCAACGGCCAGACATTCACTGCTGGGGGCATCAATGGCTAACACACTTCGAGTGCTGCTCGAAATCGGCCCGAAAGGCAAGCAAATGGTGGCGGTGGCGCCAGATTGGCCTGGCCTTGAGCGTGGTGCGAAGACTGAGGAGGCCGCGATGGCACGCATACAAGCCTACCTGCCACGCTATGCCCCCGTGGCGCACTTGGCGAAGATGGGGGCGGAGTTTGCAGCCATTGCCACCGTCGACGCGGTCGAGCGCTATCCGGGTACAGGGTCAACCGACTTCTGGGGCATCTCGTTCGCGTTTTCGGGCATTGACCAACAAGCCATGTCACGCGAAGAATTGGAACGCGAACTGACGCTGATGCAGGCGTGCTGGACGTTTTTCGATGAGGTCCGTGCACGCGTGTCGGCGGAGATGCTGAAAGGGCCACGCGGGGGCGGGCGGGACCGCGACCGCATCGTCCGGCATACCTTGGGCGCGGAGCAGGATTGGGCGGCGAAGCTCGGGTTGCGCCCTCCTGATGGCACGCCCCTCACCGACGCGGGCCTGCGAGCGCACCGCGATGACTATTGTATGGCCATTCGGGCGTTCCATGCAGAGAGCAAACTGGCCCGCACGTGGCCGCTCCGTTATCTGATTCGGCATACCGCCTTTCACACCCTGGATCACGCGTGGGAAATGGAAGACAAGGACCTGAGCGGCAACCGCGACTAAGTGGGAGGTCAGAGGTGCCAGGTTCAATGCAGTCATCCCACGTCGCCTGTGATTCGCTTCTTGTCGCTTGCTGCCCCAACCTGGATGCTGGCGGCGCTCAGGGCATGAATGCGGGCCAATCCCTACTATTTCATAGGGAGGGGACGAGCAAGGGCTCTCCCTAGCTTGTGGCCACCCAGAATCAGCGTCTGCTTTTGTGGTGTACCCACGGTGTCCTTTCGCCTTGTGATTGCTTTCTTAACGGCCCTAGGTGGGCGTGTTACGCGCGGGCATGTCGCATCATAGCATTGTAGTGACGCGAAGGGAGGACGAGCGATGGGAGACGTAGCGACCCACGAGGCCGCACCACCCATAAGCGATGAAGCGAACCTCGTGCGCCGTGCCCAGCGCGACCGTGCCGCATTTGGTGTGCTCTATGACCGCACGGTGGGGGCAGTGTATGCCTATGCGTACCGCCATATGAGCGACCACCACCTGGCCCAAGATGTGACAGCGGAAACCTATCGCCGCGCACTGGAATTGCTGCCGCGCTACGAGGAACGCGGACGGCCTTTCCTGGCCTGGCTGCTCAGCATCGCGGCGCGGGTGGGGCACGAGCGCCAGCGGGCGACACCAGGGGCCTCGCTCGAAGCGCAGCCCGCGCTCTTGGCGCAACTGGTCACGGCAGAGAGCCCCGCGCTGGATGGCGTGATTCAGCATGAAGAGCAAGCGGTGCTGTGG
>JACDGC010000689.1 GCA_013815535.1 Ktedonobacterales bacterium | reverse complement strand
ACCTCATCCTTGAAGAGGTAGCGCAGCGGCTCGACCAATTGGAATCGCAGATCCTTGGGCAAGCCGCCGACATTGTGATGCGTCTTGATCGTCTGGGCGACGGCCCCGGTGTCGTGGCTGGTGCTCTCGATGACATCGGGGTACAGGGTGCCTTGCGCCAAAAAGGGCACATCGCCCAGCTTGGCCGCTTCGCCCTCGAAGACGCGGATGAACTCCGCGCCGATGCGTTTGCGCTTCTCTTCCGGGTCGGTGACGCCCGCGAGACGCGCCAGGAAACGGGCGCGGGCATCCACCGCAACCAAGGGGATGCGTAGGTGGCCGGTGAAGGTGGCAACCACCTGCGCGGCCTCGCCCTCACGCAGCAGCCCGGTATCCACGAAGATGCAGGTCAGTTGGTCGCCCACTGCACGGTGGATCAGCAGCGCGGCGACGGCGGAGTCGACCCCACCCGAGAGGCCGCAGATGACGGGGGCGTCGCCCACCTGCGCGCGAATGCGGGCCACGCTCTCGTCGATGACGTTGTTGGTGGTCCAGTTCGGCGCACAGTGGCAGATCTCGAAAAGGAAGTTTGCCAGCAGTTGGCTGCCCTGCGGCGTATGCGTGACCTCGGGGTGAAATTGCAGCCCCACCAGACCGTCGGGGTGCGCCATCGCGGCGATGGGGTTGCTGGCCGAGGTCGCCAGCACGCGGAAGCCATCGGGCATCTCCGTCACTGAGTCGCCGTGGCTCATCCACACCGGCATGGGCGCACTGGCATCGATGCCGCGAAAGATGACGGCCTCGGTCGCATCGGGATTGTCGGCCAGCGTGATCGTCGCGGGGCCATATTCGCGCAGCCCCGTCGAGAGCGCGACCTGGCCGCCGAGCGCCTGGGCCATCAATTGCATGCCATAGCAGATGCCGAGAATGGGAATGTTGCTGGTAAAGATGGCGGGGTCGCAGTTCGGCGCGCCCACGTCATAGACGCTGTTGGGGCCGCCTGAGAGGATGACACCCTGGCAGCCACGCGCCCGCAGACTCGCGAGCGTGGTGGTGTTGGGGACGATCTCGCTATAGACCTGGGCTTCGCGCACGCGGCGGGCGATCAGGCGGGTGTATTGTGAGCCGAAGTCAAAGATGGCGATCATGGCGGCGCATATCCTTTTGACCCGCCGCGTACTGGTAGGGGGGATGGCGCGGTGGGGTGATGCGGTCATTGTATCACGCGGCGACCGCATGCCCCACCGACGACGCGGGCTAGACGGGGGCTACATCGTTCGCCGTGACGCTCTCCTTGAGGTGCAAGATGGGCGTCCCCGCTTCTTCGCTGAAATCGAGCAGGCCGAGGAAGCTGGCGCAGCGGGCCAGCGCACGGGCATGATCGAGGCGCTTGGGGTGCGTCCGCAACAATTCGCGCAACCGCTGCACATAGTTCGGCTCGCGTCCAGCGGGCTGAATGCCCAGCGAACGACAAGCGAGATCCAAATTCGCCGTGTGGTCACTGCTGGCCGTTGCCTGACGGCGCAGTTCATCCGCCACGAAGTTGATGAATTGTTGCAGATAGAGCGCGTGCGTCTCGGGCGCGGCGCTGGCCAACACATGGGGCATTGGTCGCAACTGGTCAAGCATGCCTGTTTCGCGCAGTTCGTCCAACCACACCTCGGGCTCATAGCCTAGTTCGCGCAAGGTGGGCGCGCGCATCTGCGCCAGCCGCGTGGTCAACTGCTGTGCGCGTGTGGCGGGGTCCAGCCCTGCCGTGGCCCAGCCCGCCGCCACCGCCTCGCTCGTGTGGGTGATGGCCGCCACGAGTGCTTCGCGTCCCTGTGGGTCTGACCGGTCGCCATATTTGGGGATGAAGACGGGGGTGATGCCCAGTTTGCGCGCGAAGAGATCCAGCGTGGCATTCTCGCCCAGCGAGATCAGGTGGACGTGGTGCCCCATATAATGCAATTGATAGATCAACGGCACGAAATCTTTGTCCCCTGTCACCAGGATAATATGACGCGGGCCATCCGCCAGCAAGGCGCGTTCATAGGCATGCAGCGCCATCACGAGATCAGCGGTGTCTTTCAGGCTCACTTCTTCACGGGCACCCGCGCCATTTTCGAGCATGATGCGGGCGTGGGGCGTATCCATCAGGCGAAAGCCTTGGCGCCACAGCGAGCGAAACACCTCATTCAGATAGGGCTCATTCGCGTAGAGCAACGTATCGGCGTAAAAGAACATATCCGCGCGGTCTTGCTTGCACACCGTCCGAATGTAGTGTTGAATCTGCCCCACCAAGGTGGCGATGCGCAGCGGCGTTGGCACGGTGGTGGGTCCGCTCAGCCCCAACTGATTTTCCAGGTCCATATAGACCGAGACGGGGGCGATGTGTGGACGTGCCGCGTTGGCGAAATGCCAGGTGCGGGGCACCAACAACAGGGGCACCCCCACCAGCAGGGCCACCCCAGCGGGCAGCAGCAGCTCATGTGCCCGCTCGGCCCAGGCACTGCCCGCCCCCAACCATCCCGTAATATTCCCCAAGAAACCCGCCGGAAGAAAAGCGATGATGACGAGGACCGCCCCCAGGCTGATGAGCACCGTGGCACTGATGCGCCGCGCGGGCGAACGACGGCGCGTGAAGCTGAGCCAGCGCCCGCGCCAACCACGCGGCGGTTGCTGAGTTGCCATGCAAAAATCCTCCCCTGAAGTGAGCGACAAGCCGAGTCCGCGCCATTCTATCACACGCCCCCTGCTGCACAGGAATTGCCGCCAAATGGCCTATGTCATTCGGCGGCGGCCCCTGCGAGCGCACGGCTCATTCGTGCTATACTTTGCCAGAGATATCCGGCGAATCTGGGATCGCTGGCAAGGGAGCATTGAACGCATGGCT
>JACDGC010000688.1 GCA_013815535.1 Ktedonobacterales bacterium | reverse complement strand
CCACTGGGTCGTGCCGGAAAGGGCCGTGTTGTTGGTCAGGTTCGCCGTCGAAGTGAGGTAGTTCGCTACATCGACCTCGCGGATCAGCCAGAACAATTCCATCAGCAGTTCGGCGGCATCCACTTCTTCGCTGAGGGGATCGTCCTGCTCCATCACGTCGTCGGCGAGGACCAAATGGCGCTCAGCGCGGGGCTGGGCGAAATAGCTGCTGGTGGTCAGCGAGTAGTTGAACTCGTCGGCCAGCGCGCCGGGTTGGCGGATGGCGTTGCGATAGCGGAAGTGCTCCTTGCCATACACAAACCATTTGTCGCTGCGCTTGTTGACGTTGACCATGGGCATAATCTGATCCGCCACATAATCTTCGTTGGTGTACAACTGCGAGAAGGTGGTCAGGGCTTGGTCGATGTGGATCTGCGTTGCTTGGGGGGAAGACATCGGGGGTCACGCTCCTTTCTAGAAATACATGCCGGGGATGAGGCGCACGTAGACGATATCGCCATCCGCCGACGATCCCGTGACGGCGACGCCGAGGACGGGGTACGGCTGCGCGCCAGCGGCAGCCTGAGTCGCCACCTGAGCCGTGTAGACCGTGATGGCGGTCGTGTAGCCCGCAGGGGTGGTGGAGATCGTCGGGCCGATCTTGACGACGTTGCCGGGGATGATGGTGCCCTTGGCGAACATGGCGATCACGCCATATTCTTGCACGGGAATGGCGGTGATGTTGGCGGCGGCAGCTTCCGACGCGGGAACGCTGGGGCCAGCGTCGATGGTGGCGACGCCCGCGATGACATCCGCCGACGATCCCGCAGGATTCGTCACGCCATAGGCGAGGGTGGAACCCTTATAGACGACGGGCGAACCGCGATAGGTCGTCGCAGTGGTGTCCCAATTATAGGTATTGGGACCGAAAGGGGTGTAGTTGGTTGCGGGCATTAGTGTGTCCCTCCGCTCATCTCTTTGTTCGCTTGCAGCAGCGCCGCCTTATAACCGATCTTCTTCTCGGCCATAATGGTCTTGGCCCGCTCGGCCAGATCGACGCGCTCCGTGGTGGCACTCATGTTGCCACCCTGTTCGCTGCGGGGTGCGCCCGAACCGACCTCGCCCAGCAGGGCGACCTTGGGGCGCTCGGCAACGTCCGTCAGCAACCATTCGCGCTGGGCCTGGGGCATCTCGCCCGCCTTGTTCTGGTAGGCTTCGCGCTGCGCGGGGGTGATGCGCCCCTCGCGGGTCGCCTTGTCTAGCCCCTCGCTGAATTGCAGCAGCAAGCGCGTCTCGCGCTCGACGCCGATCTGGCGCTGCGCCTCGGCCAGTGCCGTCGTCGCGTCGGCCAATTTGGTCGTCGTCTCGCTCAACTTGGCTTCGGTGGTGCCCAGCTTCTCGGCCAGCTCGGTCTTTGCCGCTTCAGCCGTTTTGGCTTGCTCAGCCAGTTGCGTCAACTGGGCTTGCATGGTTTCCTGCGCCTTCGCTAGTTCGGCAAGGCGCGTTTCCGCATTGTCCGCCACGGTGGTACTCCTTTGTTCTGATGAGGTAATGGGTTCAGCAAGGCGGATGGCGCGCGGCTCCGACGCCGCGACTTCTTCCATCCCCTTGATGCGAGGGTAATTGGTGAGCGTCAAGCCCATCAGGACGTTACGATGATCGGTGCGGGTTTCTGGATGCGTCCATTGGCGTCGGAACTCGACGGACGTGTAACCCCATGCCCCACCATTGACTTCTTTTTGCCCAAACTCGTTGTAATCGGGCACCGCATAGAGCGTCGTGCCATCATCTCCCAGTTCGAGGTCGGCGATATCGCCCAATTTGCCGTATTGCGGCATGTGTTCGCGGGTAATCGGCAGCTTTTGCCCGCGAACATTGGCGCGGAAGTTGTCGTAAAAGGCTTTGAGGTCGTCTTTGGTGATGTCCAATTCGCCCAAATCATCGAAGTAGAACTTGCCTGTTTTGAGGATTTGGACGGGTTTGCCGATTTCGCCAAGGGCATACGGGGCCACAATCGCCCATAATTCGTCGTTTTGCGGCATGTTTTTCTCCTATTCCCCTCGGATTTCATAGGGACGCCGTTGCCGCGCCGCTTTCTCAGAGGGCCGTTCGGGTCGCCAATCGAACGCTGCGCGTTTCATCCCTTCGATGTCGCTCATGAAGTCGTTGCGAAGGCGTTCCAGTTGTTTTTCGCTCATGTTGGCGACCGAATTGGCCCCCACCTGCGCGCCACCAACACTTTTCATGCGCGTTTTGGGTCGTGGCGCAACGTTGCGCCGTACCTGCGACCCCTTGCCTCCTGACGATTGCCCTCCGTCGCCACCTTGCCCCCCATCGTCCGCAGGAGGAGCCTTTGGGGTTGGCTTGGTGGTCAATTTTGGCCCCACGGCGGGGGTATTCGTCGTTTCAAGGGCATCTAGGGCTTGCTGCTCGTGGTAATCCTCGTCCCGTTCGGGCAGATCGAGCATCGCACGGATCACATTCTCCGTCCTGGGGTCAGGGGAGAGGAACCCGTACTGCCCAAAAGCGTTCACGGCCATGGCAAACTTGTCTCGTGCCCGTTCGCCGATGTCGCCATGCGCCAAGCGGGGCATGGTCGAGCGGTTGACGCCGGGGAAGTTGTATTCCAGCAGTTGCATTGCCGCTTGGAGGTGGAAGGCCGACGCGACGTAATTGGCTTCGCCGTTCAACGCATCAAGGAACATCTGCGATTGGTCGCTGGAAAGGGCATATGACCCCGTGGTGCCATAGGATCGGGTGCCGAGGTTGACGAACTGGGCCAGCCCTGACTTCATGATCTGGCTGTCGTGGTGGTCAATGGCCGTGGCCACGGCCACCGAATCGAACTTGTTGCCCAGGTAGCCGATCTCGACCTCGTTGCCAT
>JACDGC010000036.1 GCA_013815535.1 Ktedonobacterales bacterium | reverse complement strand
CACCAGGCGCTCGAATCAGTGACCCTCAGCCGCGATCAGGCACGGTTGAAAGAAATGCTGTGCGGCGAATATGCCCGACTGATCTATAACGGCCAATGGTATAGCGCCTTGCACGCCAATCTGATGGCGTTCATGCAGAGCACGCAACAGTTCGTCAGCGGCGAGGTGCGACTCAAGCTGGGTCATGGCAATTGCACGGTCGTGGGGCGACGCTCACCCCACTCACTCTATCAGCACGCGCTGGCGACCTATGATCGGGGTGATGCCTTTGATCATGATAGCGCGCTCGGCTTCATCAAGCTCTGGGGGCTGCCGCTGCAAACCCAGGCGCGGGTGCAGTTGCTCACTGGTCTGGGGAGCACTGAACTGCCTGCCCAGCCCATCTTTGATGCTTTGCGCGACGCGACCACCGTGGCGCAGTAAGTCGTGTCGTATGAGCACGGCATCGATCGCTTCATCACCCGAAGCTGTGGGCGAGGGGGCACGGGAGCTTTTTGTCAGCGTGCGAAGGCTCAACCGTATAGTGGCATGTAAGATGCTTAACGCCTTTTTGTCCGCTACCGAGATGAAGTAACACCGCAGATAGGGAGTGCGTGAAATGACGAGTATGATGAAGGTGACACAGGAAGCTCCCTTGAGCGCAGCACGCAAGGTGATGGTTATCCTTCACCCAGACGCCTGGCAGGCCCGTGATGCTTCAGATGATATCCAAAACCGCTTCAAGCAGCGCAATATCCAGGCGGATGTCCGGGTGATCACAGCGGAAGACCCAGCCTCTAAGCTGGTTGAATGCGCTGTGTTGGAACAGTATGACGGGGTCGTGGCCGCTGGTGGGGATGGGACCGTCCAGCAAGTGGCCGCTTGCCTGATGAATCGGTCGATCCCTTTGGGGATTCTGCCCTTGGGAACGATGAATAACATCGCCTTTAGCATCGGGATTCCCGCCGATTTAGAGGGTGCCTGCGCGGTGATCGAGGCGGCGCTTGTGCGCAAGATCGACATGGGGACCGTGAATGGCTTACCCTTCCTTGAGGTGGCCAATGTTGGCGCTGAGGTGGATATGTCTGAGATTATCGAAGCTACCCGCCATCAGCCACTGATGCAGGTCTTGCGTCCTTTCTCCAAAGGTGTTTCCAGACTGTTGGGGTTGCGTCGCCATGCCGTGACCCTCACCATTGATGGCAAGCGCTTCATCACCAGAACGTGGGAAGTCACTGTCTGTAATATGCCCTACTATGGCTTGCGCTATCGGCCCAGCGAGACGGCGCGAATCGATGATGGCCTCCTTGATGTGGTCATCTTGCGCCATCGTGGCTTGGCAGGTTTTATGGGGCATTATTGGGATTTGCTCTGGCAACGCCGCCGCAATCCTCAAAAAGTCTCCGTGCTTCATGCGCGGCGCATTGAGATCACCGCGCGTCACCCGCTGCCCGTTGGGATCAGTGGCTACCATGAAGGCACCACCCCCGTCACCATTGAGGTTGCGCCAGGGGCGCTCGCGGTATATGCCCCTTTGCCGATGCAG
The DNA here is from genome assembly GCA_013815535.1 of Ktedonobacterales bacterium. Lineage (GTDB taxonomy): Bacteria > Chloroflexota > Ktedonobacteria > Ktedonobacterales > JACDGC01 > JACDGC01. Next base: position 12,236 of record JACDGC010000036.1, on the reverse strand, counting down.
ACGAACGCAGCACGAGCCGACAATCCCATTGCGAATATCATGCAATCGATGGCACCCGCTGGTTCTAAGAAAGCATAAAGCAAATCACCGTCGCTAGCGATGGGCATGCCATGGTGTGGGGTAACTGGTGGCCCTTAATCCACGCGTTCCAGCGCCAGCGTGACCCCTTGGCCGACGCCCACGCACAGCGCCGCCAGGGTGGGATTGCGCTCCAGCAGCGCACCCCATCACGAATATAAACCCGTGGCTGGTTGGTCATGGCATTTCCCTCAGCAGCACTACCGCCTCACCAGTAGTCAGTGGGTGGTCTGGTTCACGCTCGGCCCACAACTGCACGGTGACGGTGTGCTGATGTGCATCACGCGCAAGCAACTGTGCCCGACAGGTGAGCACGTCGCCAGGGAACACCATGCCGCTGAAGCGCACCTTCAGCCGCTGGACGAAGCCATGATCGCCTGCAAGTTCGCCTGCATATTGCGCCAAGAAGCCCATGCTTAACATGCCATGTGCGATGGTGCCCGTCAGCCCCGCCGCGCGCGCCGTTTCCACATCCGTGTGAATGAGGTTGAAGTCGCCCGATGCGCCCGCATACATCACGAGTTGTTGCTTGGTGATGGCGGGGTGCTGGCGAGGCGGCAATTCTTGGCCGATCTCGACCCGTGCCCAATCGATGGATGGCATCTGGCTTCCTCCTAATGCACGATGATGGTGCTGCTGCCAGTGAAGACTGGCTGCCCGCTACGATCCATCCCCGTCGTCTCCGCGACGATGATGGTCATTTTCCCCAGTGTGCCTTCCCGTTCGTGCACGCTGCGGATGGTGCTGGCACACTGAATGACATCGCCTGCGATGATGGGGCGCGCATAGCGATATTCCTGCTCACCGTGCAAGGTATGGCTGGCGTCAAGCGCGATGGGCAACGCCACGCGAAACGTCGTGGGGAAGGTCGGCGGCGCGAGCAGGTCGGCATAGCCACAGGCGCGTGCATGGGCGACATCCGCATAGAGCGGATTGGGGTCACCGATGGCGGCGGCGAAACGCCGGATCGCCCCGCGCTCCACCTCGAACTCTTCCGTTGCGCTGGTAAGTCCGACGATGCTTTGATCCAAAACTGGTTCCATCAGAGCAACTCCCCGACCTTGATATGGCCGCGTAACAGATCGCGGGCGATGGTGCAACGCTGGCTCTCATCCACCCCTGCGAAGATGCGCCAGCCGCGCATCTCACTGTACCACCGCTGAATGAGCAGCAGCATATCATCGCCCTCTTGGGGATAGATACGCTCCTGTCGTCACGTCACCACACAGGTTGTCTTGGTCTTCGCCACCAATTTTCTGCCAAGCAGTCAATAACCGCGCATTTCTGGCCCTGATTCATTAGTGAGTCTTCATCGTATGGGCCATGCCCGTTCCTGAAACCGAGGTGCTCATGTCATTTACTCAGGAGGTTAGCGTTCCAGCACGCGCTACGGCGCTCACACTCGCCACTCATCTCGATGCAGCACGGCCTCTTGCCGAGCGGATGGCGGCGGTCGATGCCGTCATCCGCCATACGATGGCCGACATCGTGGCATATATCCGCACCAACATCACCGATCCCCAGGCCCGCGAAGACGTCGCGCAGGATACTTGGACCGATTTCGCGCAGGCCATTCGGGATGGGCAATACCATGACTGGGGCATCGCGCCCCTCCATTATCTGATGGCCATCGCCCGTCGGCGCATCCGCCACTATCAGACCCACGATCCGGCGCATTGTCAGCACGAGATCGCCCTGCCCGACGATGAGGGCCACAACTTTGTGCTGGCGGGCGATGAAACGACCACCACCGAACTCAAGTCAGACTTTGATGCCTATTTCGACCAGATGTTGAACTTGCTCGCTGAAGAAGACCGCGTGCTGGCTCAGCTTTGGCGTCAGGGTTACACCGTCCCCGACATTGCCGCCGCGACGGGGCGCCAATATCGTTCTGCTTGGAATGTCGTGCAACGCATGTTGACGCTCATGCGGCGCGTCTGCCCCGCAGATTTTCAATGAGGGGTATCCCCGTTCTCATTCATCTCATAAGGCGAGGTTCATCATGCGTTCATCTCCCCTGCCGCCTCCTTTGCCAGAAGCCATTCGCCAACGGCTTGCCACGCGCACGCATTTGCTGAGTACCGCCTCAGACGAACAATTCGCCGAATTTGCCTATCTTTTTCGCCAAGCGGAATTTTTGGCGCAGTTGCTGCATGCCGCCCGCGAATGTCTCGAAAACGCGTGCCCCTGGTTGGAGTCGGCCGTGCCTTCAACGCTCCCAGATCCGTCGACCTTGGCGCTCTGGGAACAGGGATTGATTTTACCCGACGAGATCGCGGGGGGAACCGTGACGGCGACGGTGCGCTGGTATATCGATCAGCTCCGTGGGCAGCGCGCCGAACGGCTGACGGTCCGCATCGCGCGCGACATGGTGAGCCTCTTTGGTGAATTACAAGGTGACGATCCGGCCACGACCTCCCCAAGCATGGTCCCCTGAGTTGAGCGCACCCTGGGGTGGAATGCCCTTTGATGGACACCAGAACCAGCCGCGAACAGCTTGCCAGGAGGCACGAACATGGAAGCAGGTGGCCACCTGCTGGTGCTTCAGGAGGAGTCATGATCAGTTTATCTGCGTGGCAGCGAGGCGCATTGGTGGCGCGCTTGTTGCCGACCTGCCTCGCCATTGCCACCCCTGGTGGTGCGCTTCTGCGTCAGCATCGCCAGCAATCTGTCCCAGCCCGCTACGTCGTTCCCGGCCAATGGGACCCAGCCCTGGCCACACTTCCGCATCGGGCGAGCCATCCAACCAGCGATCCCCCACACCGATGAACCCGAACGCAGAAAAACCCATAGGCCGCCTGCTGCGCTGCACGAACTGCGAAAATCCTCAAAACATCACACGAAAGGTGCAACACCATGAATGATCGCCAAACCATCTTGATCGCTGGGCCACGCATGGAGGACGGATTGGCCATTCTCTCAGCACTGTGGAACGCCGAGCTAGAGATTGCCGCCGAGGTCGTCGCCTTAGCGACCTTGCCCCAATTGCTTCACCAATATCATCCGACATTCCTCATCATCACTGGCTGGCACCAGGAAAGTATCGCGCCGCTCTGGGAAGTCGTCCGCGCTTCACCCGCGCATGGCGCAGCGGATCTTCCGCGCGTCTTGGTTTTGCAACAGATGGTGCCTGCGGATCTGCCGCCGGCGTGGCAGGTCGTCACCCCAACCTTGGCACCACAAATCTTGAGTGGGTGGCTCGCGTGACGAGGAACAGGCTCGCGCAATGCATCGGCCTAGGCCCCGCAACACGAAATGGCGCAGCCTCTCCCACGGGGACAACCAGCGCTTCATCTGGCACCTTCACCGACGCAAGCGCAACCTCTGGGCGGTGAGGGTTGGCTGCTCTCATGGGTGGAATTACAGCGCGGTGTCACAGCCGAAGTGTGCGCTTCTCAGCAGGCTCAGCAGCGCACACTCCCCGCTTTCTGGCAAGACCCGTCAGATGCGATCAACGACGAGCTGGGCGACCTGTTTGAGTTGGTCGATGGAAGCCGCATCACCCACGGAGGACTTTGGCAACACACAATCGATGAAGAGGGTGCCATACGCAACTGACACATGATACTGAATGAGACCCGCTGTGATAGGGTTCACAATGCCTATGGCCGCATCCCCCAAGCCACTGATGGGCGTGATGCTTCCCTTGAAATCCGGCTCGTTTTGCAACTGGGTCTGCTCACCTTGCAGGGCCGCCGCGCCTCCGGGAAACAAAGCAACGAACACCGCTGCTTTAAGGGGTGCGGTCTCATAATTACACGAGCCTCCGCCGTCACCACCGCTGCTGTCGGTGATCACATGGATGTTCGTGATGGTGGTTTTCGTGATCTGCCCTGCTTCGGTTTTACTCAGGATGCGTTCGCAGAGGGCTAGGTCGATCGTGATGGGACCTTGCGGTTTGGTTTTGACGGCTTTCGTGGGTTGCGGTGTCGTAGCCGGGGTCCCCCCCCCCGAATTACCAGTCGATGTGCCCCCTGTTGCACAGGCGGTGAAAAAACACAGCACGGCGGCGAGCACACTGACGGGGACGAGATGGTGCGCATCCCGATGTTTCTGCATATGAACTCCTCATTGTTGGAATACATGAACTGAGAGGAACATCGTTCTTGCCCCTCATAGGTTCAGATATACCTGATGCGTCATCCCGCAACCACGAAAGATCAGCAACATTATCCACAGAATTGCCATCTCCTCTCAAAATCGCTTGCATTGCGCGCTGAAGTCGGGTATGCATGAACTATCACCGCATCGTGTTCTTCACCAGCTTGCGTTAAAGAGGTTTTCCGATGGTGCCGTTGCCGCCTGCTCTGCCGCTGATCGCGGTGTTGTTGCGTCAATGGCGCGTCCGTCGTGGCCTCACCCAAGAGCAACTTGCCGAGTGTGCGGATGTGAGCGTGCGAGCCATCAGCAACATCGAACGGGGGATCAATGCAGCCCCCCAGCGCTCCACCGTCCGGGCATTGGCCGATGCCCTGCACCTCGTAGGGGCCGAGCGCACGCATTTTCTGGGGGCGGTGCGTCGGCTACGCCACGGTGCAACGCTGCCCCGTGAGGCGGATTACCTCAGCCTTCCACCTCTGCCCCTGCCGCTCACCCCGCTCATTGGCCGCGAGCATGCCGAGGCAGCGGCAGTGCATCTTTTAGGCAAGCCTACTGTGCGCTGTCTCACCTTGACGGGGCCACTTGGCGTAGGCAAGACGCGGCTCGCGCTTCAGGTGGCGCACACGATGCGTCAGCGTTTCGTTGACGGTGTGGCCTTCATCGCAATGGGAGCCGCCAGTGAAGTCTCCACCGCCATCCTCAGCCACTTGGGCGTGGCAGATTGCCCCCCACACCACGCAACTGCGCGCCTTCAGGCGATGCTGCGTGGGCGTGATGTCTTGTTGGTCTGCGACGGCATGGAGGGAGGGGGTGCCGCCATCGCCACGCTCTTAGCGACAACGCCTGGCGTGAAGATATTGGCGACGAGCCGTGCCCCACTCGGCATTCCTGGCGAACAAGAATGGGCGGTTGTCCCGCTGGACCTGCCACCAGTGGATCTCCCCTCCGACGCCGATGCCGAGCGGTTTGCTGCGGTGGCGCTCTTGCTCTATTACATGCGTGCGAGCAAACCCGATTTTCAGGCGACTCCCGCGCAATCTGCCTCACTCATCAAGATCTGCCGCCACCTGGATGGGCTGCCGCTGGCGTTGGAGTTGGTGGCGGCACGAACTCGCATCTTGGCACTGCATGAGATCTATGCCTATCTCACCGCGACAGACGGCCTCGACTTCCTTTCCTTCCCAGCGAGTGGGCAGACGTTGCGGGCGCGCATTTCCTCCAGCTACCAAACTTTGGATGCGGTCGCGCGTGGCGTCTTTCATTCGCTCAGTCATGTGGATGCTGCGTTTTCAGTTGAAGATGCCAGCGTTTTGCATCCGTCGTTGTCGCATGGTCAACTCTTGGGGGCCTTGGAAACGCTGCGCGGTCAGGGATTGATCAATGGCGTGGCGAATCAGGGGCAGGATATCCCCATGTTTATGATGCTGCGCGTGTTTCGCTGGTTTGGTGCTGGCTGCCCCGCGTCACAAGGCGTTTGAGTCGCTTGGCAGGGTTGCGAGGGTCGTCGCCACGAGCAGTGGCACATCCAGGAGCATGCCCGTCTGCCAATGGCGCAGATACGCCGCATCGCCAAGACTGAGTTGCAGTTCGGCAATCCAATGGGATACGCTGGCGCGCTCCGCCGGGATGAGCAGCGTGCCAGCGTTGCGCCGCAATTGCTCGGCCAGCGCCAAAAGTTGCACGGCGGTTGGGTGATCGCCCTCCGCCGCGCGCGCCATGGCGAGCACATCGAAACAGCGGGCGAGCTGAGTGGCGTTCTGCTCGGACTCGTAGCTGTGCAAGCTCTGGCGAAGCGCGTGCAAGGCTGCGCCGAAATCTCCCATGGCGAGCAGCGCTTGGGCACGTTTGAGTTGGATGAGCGCCATGCCTTGCCGGTCGCCCATTTCTTCCAATGCAATGCGAGCCCGGTCATAGCCTTCGAGCGCTTCGGTCAGGTGAAAGGTGTAACGCGCCAAATCGCTGCGATTCATCAGGGTCATGCTCATTCCTTGGCGATCAGCAATCGTTTCGAAGAGTGCCTCACTCTCGCGGTAGCAAGCTTCCGCCGCCGCATAATCGCTCTGATATTGTAACGCGTCTCCGAGATTGTTGAGCGTGAGGGCGATGGCACGCGGATCGGTTCCCTCGCGCTTGATCGCTAGGCTGCGTTCGAAATAGTGCTGCGCCTGGCCATATTCACCGCGCTCGATGGCAACCGTCCCCAGATTATTCAACGTCAAGGCGATACCCGCGCGGTTGCTGAGCGTCTCATAGATGCTTTGGGCTTCGGTGAAATGTGCCGCTGCTTGCGAGAAGTCACCCGCGTAGCGGGCAATGCTGCCTGCGAGGTTTGCCACTGCCGCAATCCCAAGGGCATAGTCGAGTGGTCGAAAGATGGCCAGGGCCGCGTCAGCCAGCACCTTCGCAGTCGCATAGTCGCCTTGCTCATTCGCTAAGATAGCCGCACCATAATAGGCTTGCCCCCCAACCAGGGATGGTTCCGCACCGCCACTGGCAGCCAGCATGCGTTCCGACCACCTGCGGCCCTCGGTGAGGAAACCATTGATGTGCCAGAAACGCCAGAGAATGCTGATCATGCGCAGGCCGTCGCCAGCTGCGTCGTGCTCCGCTGCCCACGCCAGTGCCGCTCGGATGTTGTCGTGGTCTGCAAGGAGTTGGGCCAGGGCGCGTGGCTGTTCTGGGGAATTCATCACCAGCCCCATCTGGATGACGAAGTTGGTGAAATAGTGCGCGTGCCTGGCGGCGACAGCCTCTGCCTCGGCGGTGGCTGCGAGCGCACGTTGAGCAAAGGCGCGCATCGTTGTCAACATGCGGTAGCGTGGCTGGGGGGGCTCGTCTGAAAAGCTGATGAGGCTGCTGCTGACGAGCGCATCGAATAGCGCTAGCTCTTCCGCTGGCGGAAGATCAACCAGCGCGGCGGCGGCGGCGCGTGTGGCCCCCCCCACGCAAACACTCAGGCACTGAAAAGCGCGTTGGAGGGGCGTTGCCAAAAGGTCATAGCTCCATGTGATGGCACGCATCACGCTTCCTTGTCGCTCGGGAAGATCGTCTAAATCGCTCACAATGGGCTCAGTGGTGGCCAGCGAACGTGTGAGGAGTTCCGCCAAGGAATAGCGTGGCACGAGGCTGGCGACCAGGCGAATGCCGAGCGGCAACCCGTCAACAGCGCGACAGATCTGCCCAATGGTGACGAGGTCCTGGGGAGATGGCTGAGCCACCTGAAGGCAGGCACAAAAGAGCGCGACAGCAGCGAATTGCGGAATGGTCACGGCATCGGTTTCCGCCGCTGGGGGCACGGCGAGCGGTGTGAGGCGGAATTGGTGCTCACCTGCAATATTGAGCGCAAAGCGGCTCGTCACCAGCACGGTGAGTTTGGGACAGCGTGCCAAGAGCGCGAGGATGCTGTCGGCAGCCTCCGTCACTTGCTCGAAGTTATCCAACACCAAGAGGGCTTCGACGGCGCTCAATGCCTCGGCCAATGTCATGGCAATTGGCTGATGCCCCATCTCATGAATGCCAAGTTGCTGGGCGATCTCGGTCACAACCAACGGCGATTGCGTGAGGTGATCGAGCGTGACGAACGCGACCCCGTCGGGAAAAGCGGCCTCCGCCAGCATGGCGAGTTCATAGGCGAGGCGTGTTTTCCCCACGCCTGCTGGACCGAGCAGCGTCAATAAGCGAACATCGGGGCGCAAGGCTAACGCCCGCAGTCGTTCCAACTCCGTCGCGCGTCCGATAAGTGGAAGGGGCGTTATGGGCGTCAAAGGGCGAAAGCGCACCACGGGGGGGCGTTGTGCCGACGACGACAAGCGTGCACGATCTGGGGGGGCGAGTCGCAACGCATCGGCGAGGCGCGCAACTGTGTCAGCGTGGGGGTATCGGATGAGTCCACGTTCTAAATCACTGACTGTGCGTATGCTAATCCCGGCATAGAGCGCCAACTCATCTTGGGTGAGCCCAGCGGAAATCCGACTGGCTTTGAGTAGCGTAGCAAAAGATTGAGGAATATGAACGCTCATCATCTCCCCTTTCACGCCGTCCTAGAGTGGCACCACTATAACATGCCCATGCCCTTAGCGTACATTTCGCCATCATTTGACGCGCTCTGATCAGCCACACCACCTGCACACGGTGGCGCTGTCGTGTTGGCATGTATCCATGGCTGGCAGAATGAAGGTTCAATGGCCAAATGCACACGTGTAACTCTTTTCTGTATCGTATAGATAGACGAGAGCATCATACCTGTGCTTTCTATCAGCACCTCTGGAGGAGCAATTGCCCAAACGGATCATCCAAACGAACAACGCCCCCAAGTCACTCGCTGGCTATAGCCAAGCCGTGGAAGCAGGGGGATTTATTTTTGTCTCTGGCCAAGGGCCCTTCGATCCTGTCACAGGAGCCAAGGTGGGGGAATCGATTCAAGAGCAAACGCGCCAATGTCTGCGCAACATTGAGGCGATTCTTACGGAGGCTGGCAGCTCGCTCGCTCAGGTCGTGAGCGCCACGTTTATTCTGGGTGAGGAAAGTGATTTTGGCGGGATGAATGAAGAATGGGGGCGCTGGTTTCCCACCGATCCCCCCGCCCGTCAAGGTGCGAAGTTACCCATTCACCCGCAGGGGATGAAGATCTCCATTGCGGTCATCGCAGAAGCCTAACACCTTTCACGAGGTGTGCCCACAAATCACGAGGGGATTGCGGCCCAAAGGAGCGCAGATGGGCCGCAATCCCCCCATAGTGAAGACCCAGATGCCCGTGTTTTTGGGACTATCCCCAGCCAATCTTACCATGCTGCCGAGTTTTCCTTCTTCCGGCACACCTTACATCGCGCGCTGCTTCACGCTCTGCAAGGCTTCTTCGTTCCCATCAGGTAGACGACCCCTGGGAATCTATGCCTTAGGGTTAGCAATGTAGTGGTGAATCATCTGAGTAATATCGCTTGTTTTCACTATTCCCTTCATCACGACCGACTGTGCATCTTGGCGGAGGCGGTCGTGATCCGCTTGGCTCAGCTCCGCGCTGGTCCAAATGATGACGGGAACATCGCGCGTCGCTGGCTTGGCCCGCACCGAGACTAAGACTTCCCAGCCATTGATCTTGGGCATGAGCAAATCCAAGACGATCAGATCCGGTGTCATTTCCTTCAATGCTGCCAGCCCACTGTGACCATCATCGCAGCAAATCGCTTGAAAGCCCTCGCGTGTCAAAGACACTTCCAATAACTTCCGAATCGAGGGGCTATCATCGATCACCAGCACCTTGCCTTGCTGGGGAAGGAGCCCCGTGCGATGGATGGCTTGCACCAATTCATCGTGATGCGTGGGTTTGATCAAAATGTCCTGCACGGGGCTCACAAGGCCAATGGATTTGTCTGGAATCATCGTTACGACAATCACAGGGACATCAGCATAGCCCGTCAAAGCCCGTATGGTACGTAACACTTCATGACCATGGATGTCGGGCAAAACCATGTCGAGGATCAGCGCTGCAAAGTGTTGTCGCTGACAGGCCTCAATGGCAGCACTGCCGTTGCTGACACAGGTTACCGCATACCCAGCCTTGCGCAGCCACCGCATCAGACATTGTTGGTCTTCTTGATTGTCATCCACGACAAGCACATGCACGATTGCTTTAGCATGGCCCCCTTCAGGGCGAGGCGGATTTTCCGCCTGGTCACTTGGCCATCGGCGCGGCATCGAAAACGTGAAGGTGCTTCCTTGCCCCGGCACACTCTGCACGCTAATCTGCCCGCCTTGGGCTTCGACCAGATGTTTCGTCAGGGCCAATCCGAGCCCGGTGCCCTGGTGCTGTTTCGCGATGCCGCTGCTCAATTGCTGAAACGCTGTAAACAACTGGGGAATCTCGTCGGCGCGAATCCCAATCCCCGTGTCGCTAATCTCGCCGATGAAGGCATTCGGCCCAGCGGCACGCACATGCACCTTCACCAGACCTTTCTCTGGGGTAAACTTGATGGCGTTCGAGAGGAAGTTCAAGAAGATTTGCTTCAACTTGGCGATATCGAGATAGATGTCCGTCACGGTGGGATCGATGGTCAGTGCAAAGCGCAACTGCTTTTTGGTGATGAGTGGCTGGAGGGATGTTTGGATGGTATTCAATATGTCGGTCATGTTCCCCGCTTCGGGCGTAAACACCGTCTTCCCCGCCTCAATCTTGGCCAGATCAAGGATATCATTGATCAAATGTAAGAGATGCCGTGCGCTCGTCAAGATGTCGCCCAGATATTCCATATGTTCGGGATCGGTCACCCCAAATGTTGTATCGGTGAGGAGTTCCGTGAAACCAATGATCCCATTGAGCGGGGTGCGCAATTCATGCGACATATTCGCCAGGAATTCACTTTTGAGACGAGTCGCCTCTTGCACCCGCTCATTTTCGGCGTGGGCATCTCGCAAGGCGACTGTTGTTTGCTCATGGTGCAAATTCCTCTGCCGACGTTCGAGCGCCAGTGAGAGCAGATGCCCAATGGCATTCACCAATTGCACGTCTGTGGTTGAAACAATATGGTCGGCGTCATTCACCGCCAGCACGAGCATCCCATAGATCTGTCCGCCGCTCATCAACGCTGTGGTCAGGAAGTGGGTGGCACCATAGGGATTTGGACGTTCGCTAAAAGGAAAGCGCTGCATGTCGAGGATGATCGGGGTGTCGTTCAGCAGTTGCGCTGCGATTTCCTCGCCAAAGAGCGTGCCCAACGTGATGCCTTCGCGCTGTTCCCACCAATACGCCTGTGCGGATGCAGGCATGCCATAGGTGACCAGCAAATGCACTTGCTGCGTGGTTTCCTCGATGCTCAGCAATGACACACAAAAAGACCCCATGAGCTGATGAATCAACTCCATTAAGTGGTTAAACATGGGAAGATCGGTTGTTTCGGTCAACCCTTGAAAATCATATGGAATCAGTAATTGCGCGATTTGCATGAGCGATTGTAATGATGCATGCGTGTGCCGTTCTAACCGTCGTCGTTCGGTCACATCGCGCCAGATGACCACGCCGCCGGTAATGTTCCCTTGGTCATCGCGCAGCGGGGCCCCTGTGCAGCTCAGTTGGATGCTGCGCGCTTCTGTGGGATGCGCAACCACATCCATGGGGGCATCTTGTGGAATCACCTCGCCTTGCAAGATGCGCGTGATGGGCCATTCTTCAGGGGAAAGTGGGCGATCATATTCATCCGTCAGGGCAAAGCGAGATCCCCGTTCGGCGAGTGTCTGTTGGGTGTAGTGTTTATCCTCGGCGAAAATCGCATGGGCCGCTTGATTGACTTGGATCACACGGCCAATGTTATCATAGACGACGATGCCATCGGTGATCGATTCAAAGATGGCTTTGAGTTGCGCCGCATGGGTTGCTGCTTGTGCGCGCGCTAATTGAACCGCCTCGTCAGCGTGCGCGCGTTCCAGTGCCAGTGAAATGCGATCAGCGATCAGTTGCAAGAGGTGGCAATCCGCTGCGCTGAAATGTCGATAGGCGATGGTGCTCACATGCAGGACGCCGATGATGCGCTCTTCCACCCTCAGTGGCACACCAAGCAACGAGCGCATGTGCTCAGGTGCCCGCAGATGGCACGCGCTCTTCTGCGCCAGGTCATCCACCACCAGCTTTTTGCCAGTGGCCATGATCTCCCCTGCGATGCCCTCGCCGATGGGCACCACCTGCTCTTGGTCAACAATGTCTGGGCCGGGGGTAGTGTGGATGATAAGATGCTGGCCATCGGGCGTGGGTAAAAGCATCGTCACGTTATCAACGCCTAAGTTGCCTTGGATCACGCTGATCACTTGTTGAATCAATATATGTTGCAGCGGGTGCCGCAAGACCACCTCAGAGATAGCATCTAATGTGCACAGTCGCTGCACTGTTTCCTGAGAAAAATCATGGTTGATTGAGGCAGACATCATGAGATTTCACCTACTTCCTTGCACGCGAGCCTTGCTTGAAATGGATCGGTGAAAAAGAAACTTCTTCTCTAAGTATGCACGCTTCACCAAACGGTTGATGCTCGTGCAGCTTTCGCATAGTCCGTTGCAACCCCCAAGGGTAG
>JACDGC010000035.1 GCA_013815535.1 Ktedonobacterales bacterium | reverse complement strand
GTATTGCGCACCGTCCGCTGGCTGATGCGCCGTACGCGCCGCCCCAGACCGATGCGCTCCATCACATGCCCCAGCCAGCCCATCACTGGCACGAGCGCCGATTCCCACACCAATTCGCCTTTGCCACGCAGCCATTCACCCGTGGTAGCCCACCAGTTTGGCTCTGCGGCAGCGAGTGGTGCCGTCCCACGGGGTTCGTCTTGAGCGTCGATGATGCGGCGGCGCGGGCTGGTGGTGGCAGCCTCATGCGGCGCGGTCGCGCGTTGGGGACGGCTACGTTTCTTGCTGCTCATGAGCTTGATCTCCGGTTGTCTGGTGAATGAGTGCACTAACAGTGCTTTCAGCATAGCATGAATGCCTTGAAGGCGCCATGTTACCATGACTATGTGGCACAAGGAGCAATGAGCAGTGCGGATTTTTGCCGCCATGCATGACTTTCGTCGCCGGTCTGCGTGCCCGAGTCCTAACGCCAGCGACAACCACTTGCGCCCTGTGGCATAATATGCATGCAAGCATCATCTTGCCGTGACGACAGTCCATGCCACACTATCGCTGAGGGAGCAACTACATATGTCTTACCCGGCATCATTGACTGTGCTGGTGGCCGACCCGGATCGGGCGCAGCAGCAGATCGTGGCAGAGTGTCTGCGTTCGCGCTACCAGGTCGTCGCTGCGCGTTCCATCGCCGAAACGGTGGATGTCATCGCCCGCAGTCGCCCCCAGATCTTGTTGCTTGAGCTTGACATGCCCGATGGCGATGCGTTGCCGCTGGTGCGCAAGATTCGCGAGGAGCGCAGCACTCAGCACATGATCATCGCGTGCGTGACGCGCCGCTCGGCCATCCGCGATAAAGTGACCGGCTTCCAGGCTGGGGCGGATGACTACATCGTCAAGCCCATCAACCCTGAAACGTTCTTGTGGCGGGTCGTCTTGCTGTCGCGCCTCCGCCAACTCACCTATTAACGACGCCGCAACGTCCGTGCCGATGTCAGATGCTTCCGTGATGCCAAGCGACGAGCACCACTATAGGCGTGCCTTCAGTGATGTCACCATTTGGGCTGCCTGCGCTTTCGCGGCGTTTCTGGGCTTCTCGCGCCTTTCGTATGGTTTGCTGTTGCCCGCCATTCGCGCCACCTTCCCCACCTCTTATGGCGCGATTGGCCTAGTTGGCAGTGCGAATCTGGGCGGCTATCTGCTGGGGACGCTCCTCTTGCCCTTCATCGCGGCCCGCGTGCCCTCGCGCCTGTGGTTGAACACGGGGGCGCTGCTGGCGATGAATGCGGGTATGGTCGCCGCGGCCCTGAGTGCCAATTTGCTGCAACTCGCGCTCTGGCGCGGCATCATCGGTGTCGCCTCGGCGTGGGTGGCGATTTTGACGCTGGCATTGACGTTGGGCGAGGTCGCGCCAGCGCAACGCGGCCAAGCGGCAGGCATCATCTGGGCTGGCGGCGCGCTGGGCTTGATCATCTCTGGCATGATCGCCCCGGTGGTCATCGGTGCGCCATCGCCGCTGGGCTGGCGGGTGGTGTGGTTGGGCATGGGTCTGGTGGGCTGCGTCGCCGCCGTGGGGCTGCATCGTACCTTGCGGCGCGGCACCATCCCCCCGCCGCCCCGTGCCACGGGGGCGTTGCGGCTGGGCGTGCTCGCCCTGGGGCGCCCAGCGGGCATGTTGTTGTTGCCGTTGGCCTATCTGCTCTTTGGCGTCGGCCACATCATCTATTTCACCTACTTCATCGCGCTGATCGTGCAAGCAGGGGTGCCGGGCACAGGCGTCGGCGTAGTGTGGGCGTTGATTGGGGTGGCGGGGTGCGTGGGGGGTCTGCTGTGGGGGCGGGCGCTGGATCGTTGGCCCACGGGCTATACGCTGGCGCTGGCGTTGGGGCTGGGCGCGCTTGGTGCGGCCACCGTCGCGCTCGGCACCATCGTTGGCGCGGCGCTCGGCGCGGCCATGATGGGGGCGGCCTTCATTGGCACCCCCGCGCTTTTCACCGGGATGCTGCGGCGCACCGTTGCCCCCAATCTCTATACGGATAGTCTGAGTTTGCTGACGGCGGCGGTGGCGCTGGGGCAGGCTGTCGCGCCTGTGGTGGGTGGCGTGCTGATAGACAAGGTGGGACTCCAGACCGGCACGGCCCTTGCCGCGCTGCCCCTTGCCCTGGGCGGCGTGCTGGCAGCGGGCTTTGGCTGGTGGCGCGCTCGTGCGGCGATGCGCGCCTGAGTCTTCGCTTGCCCTCCTTCTTGCGCTGCCGCCCCTTGCCGGATGACCTGAATAGGCATACAATGGGCGAGACATGCCGCGACGCGTCCCCCGCGTCCGTAATCATTCAGTGTGCATTCATCCAAAAGGAACAGATGTATGGCGATACAAGAACCGACGGCGACCGGTGAAGCTTCCGAGACGATCACGGTCGCCGATATCACCAAGGAACGTTCATCTGGTGAACGGATATTGATCTGGCTGCTGCGGCGCTGGTGGGCGTTAGCCTTCGCCGCCGTGGGCAGTGCCCTGGTGGGCGAGGTTGGGTCCATCGGCAGCACCCTCTTTGCCGAGGTGGCCAATGGCCAGCCGTTGGCGCTTCCCGCCGGCCAGAGTGGCCCGGTGGCGGCCTTCTTCATGCGCTACCCCGTCCTGGCCTATAGCGCCGTGGCGGTTGTGGCCGTGCTCACCGTGGCGGCCTTTTTCGCGGACCGCGCCGAGCAGACGCGCCTGGCGCATCTGGCCACCCGTGCCGAAGAGGCCGCCCGGCAAGAACGCCGCCGCGAAACCCGCGACACCGCGCAGCAGGTGCTGCAAGAATTCTTTGCCCAACAAAAGGCCGCTCGGCAATTAGCCACGGAAGGTGATGAGGGCGACGATGATGGTGGCGGGCAACGTCGCACGCTGGTGCTGCCGCCGCGCCCCTCCCTGGTGCTGGGCCGCGACACGGAATTGGCCCGCATCGCCACTGCCATCACCACGCCGGGGGTCGCGGCGGTGTCGTTGCGGGGCCTGGGGGGTGTGGGGAAATCGACCCTGCTGCTCGAAACGCTCTATCGCCAGTCGGAGGCAAAAGCCTTCCCTAATGGCATCATCTGGCTGTCGTGCCAGGAATTAGTGGAGGACGACTGCGACACGCAACTCTATGAAGCGGCGGGGTTCGCGTTGGGGCTGGGGGAGGTCGCCAAGGCCGAAGGGGCCGCCAACAAAGCCGCTGCCCTGCGGGCTGGCTTGGCCGGACGGCGCATCTTGATCGGCCTCGATAATGTCGAGCAGCCGATGCCCTTGGACGCCGTCGTTGCGACCTTGACGGCGCGCGGCGCGAATGGCCTGGGGCCGACCCTGCTCATCACCACGCGCGTCGCCTGGAATGATGTGGCGGGGTTGAGCGAGATCGATCTGGATACCCTCCCCACTGAGGAAGGTTTCGCCCTACTTAAACGTCTGGTGGAGCGCAGCGGCAAAGCCATCAGCCCAGATGATGCGCCCGCCGCGCGTGCCATCATCGAGGCCATCGGCGCGCTGCCGCTCGCCATCGAGTTGGTGGCACCGCGTGTCGCCCGCCGGGCTGAGCCGTTGGCCGCGTTGGCCACCCGGCTGCGCGAGGAGGGCGTGCAATTGAAAGGCCGCACGCGTGGCATCGAACGCACCTTTGACCTGACGTATGAGCAGCTTACCCCAGCAGAGCAGGGCGGCTTCGCGGCGCTGGCGGTGCTGAGTGGCGCGACCTTCAGCCAGGAAGCCGCGTTGGCGGTGATGACCGCGCGCATCGGTGATGCCGCTACCCCGCAGGTGTTGCTGGATCTGGCGGATCTCAGTCTGTTGCGCGAAAACCAGCAACCCGATGGCCCCCCGCGCTACCAGTTGCATCCACTGGTGCGCCAGTTCGCCCGCGAACGCTTGCGCGAGGCTGGCGCGGAGAGCGAAGCCGCCGTGGAACTGGCTGCGGCACGCCATTATCGTGCCCTGGTGCACCGCCGCGAAGCCCGCCGCACCGATACGGAAAATCAGCTCGACCTGGAATATCCGAACGTGCTGGGCGCGCTCACCTGGGCCTATCAGCGTATGCGTTCGGTGAGCGACCCCGAGATGGGGAAAGCGTTGGCGCAGATCGTGGCCGACACTGCTGGCGACCTGAAAAACTTCGTGCGCGACCGGGGCTATTGGACGGATGGTCGCCGCGTTTTGCGCTGGGGTGCCGAGGCGGATGATCGCCTGGGCAACCGCAGCCGCGAGAGCGCGATGCTGGCGGCGTTGGCTTTCATCGTCCGTCAGCAGGGCGACCTGGATGAGGCCGAGCGCTATTATCGGCAGGCCCTTGAAATCGCGCGCGCGCGCAAAGACCGCATGGGCGAAGCGGCCCGCACCCACAACCTGGGCACATTGGCCCTGATGCGTGGGGACCCCACCCGCGCCCGCGCCCTCTATGAAGAGGCGCTATCAGCCCGGCGCGCCATTGGCGATGAGGGCGGCATGAGCGCCACCCTGCGGTCACTGGGCGCGGTCGCCGCCGAGGGGGGCGACTACGATCTGGCGCGTCGCTATCTGCGCGAATCCCTCGATCTGAAAAAGGTCCAGGGCATCTCGCGCGGGCGCACGTATACCGAACTGGGCAGTGTGCTGGTGCGCGACCCCCAAGGCGACCGCCAACAGGCGCGCAACCTGCTGGAAACCGCCCTGCAAATTGCGCGGCAACATCAGTTGAAGAATGACGAGGCCCGGGCGCTGGAATGGCTGGGCGCGCTGGAACTGGAAGAGGGGCATGTCGATACGGCCCGTGCCCATTGGGAAGCGGCGCTGAAGCTCTATCAGACGCTCGGCGCGTCAGCCGCCCAGGGGACGCGTGCCCGCCTTTCCCGGCTGGCCGAAGCGCCCGTGCAGGTGGCGGCTGGCCCGCGCAGGTGAAGGCGCGTTCGCCCCACACCCTGCGCGGGGGCAGCGAGGCTGCTTTCGCCGCGTGGTGGGCCTCGGGGCGCATCGTCGGCCATGATCTGCCGACCCATGATGGCCACACCGTGCGCGTCCTCTTCACCGGGCGCACGGGGGGCAATGTGGGGCCAGACTTCCGTGATGCCGTCCTGATGCTGGATGGCACACGGGTGGTTGGTGATGTCGAGTTGCATCTGCGTGCCGCCAATTGGGACGGCCACCACCACGGGAGCGACCCGCGCTATGATGGCGTGGCGCTGCATGTGGTGGCGGGGGGCGCGTTGCCCGTTGGCACGCAAACGGTGGCGTCTTCGGGGCGCAGCATCCCATTGCTCATGCTCGGCGACATCGCTGGGCGGCTGACCGCGCCCGCGATTGCCCCGGTGTGGCCATGTCAATCGGTGCCGCTTGCGCCTGCTGACCTCCAGATGGCGCTGCGCACCTGGGGGCAGGCGCGCTTTGCCGCGCGTGTCGCCCAAGCGCATGCCGAGTTGCTGGCGGGCCATCCCCCTGAAGCGGTCGTGTTGGGCCAGATGCGGGCTGCCCTCGCCTATGGGCGGCAAGCACTGCGCCCCCACCCGGCCCGCACCACCACGGCGCTCGCTCCGTCGCCGCTGGTGGATCGGTTGACGGCCACACGGCTGCGTGCCTTTGGCGATCTGCTGGGTGGCTGGCACGAGTTGCCTGTGCTGGCGCGCCTGTGTGGCACGACACTGGCCGGTGGGCCTGCCCAGGGTTGGGAACGGCTGTTGGCGCTCTTTGCCCCGACTGGGCGCGCCATTGGCCCCCGTCGTGCCGCCATCGTGCTCTGGAACGCGACCCTGCCGTTTCTCGTGGCCTACGGTCGCCACTGCGGCAATGGTGCCCTCGCTGCCACCGCCGAGACCATCGCGGTGGGCGCACCCGATCTGCCCGCCAATGGCCTCACGCGGGCGATGACGCAGTGGCTGGGGTTGCCCCAACCGCCACGTGGCGCGCTGGCCCAGCAGGGCCTGCATCATCTGCACGCACATTGGTGCCGTGCTAAACTCTGTGCGGCTTGCCCCGCTCATGCATCCTTGCTCAGCACCTGAGCGGGAGGGTGATCTGGCACTGCCCGCGTCGCGATCATCCGCCGAGCAGGTGGCCGCACCCGCCATGGTTTTGTGCTATACTGTGTCACTGAACTGATCATATGATGCAAGCAGTGGCAAGGGAGCGCACCATGGCTATCGCGGCAGGTAAATATCATATCTGGACGGTCGGCTGCCAAATGAACATGGCGGATTCGCAGCGTGTGGCGGCGATCATGGGGGACCTGGGCTGGGAAGACGTGCCGACGATGGCCGAAGCGAACTTGGTCATCCTCAACACGTGCAGCGTGCGTGCCTCGCCCGAGGTGAAGGCCCATGGTCAACTTTCGCTGCTGAAATATGCCAAGAAGCAACGCGCCGATCTGCTGGTGGCGATGATGGGGTGCATGATCGGGAATCAGCGCACCATCGACGATCTGGCGAAGCGCTATCCCCAGGTGGACCTCTTCTTCAAGGTCGAGCAGGCCGACATTTTGCCGAACTTTCTGGAAGAGCGTTGGACGCCGATAGCAACGGGTGACGGCTGTGTGGATGTGGCCGAGGTGGGGGCTGCCCAAGCGGTGAGCATGGAACGCTCTGGCTCCGTGTTGCCCGTTATCAATGGCACACTGCTGCCAATGTCCATCACGCCCAAACCTGCCACGCGCGAGTTGCACTATCCGACGCAACTGGCCCCCCTCGAAAAGCCCACCGCGTGGCTCCCCGTCGTGCTGGGCTGCAACAAAGTGTGCTCATATTGCATCGTGCCGTCGCGTCGTGGCCGCGAGCGCAGCCGCCCCGTGGAAGAATTGCTGGCCGAGACGACCTCGCTGGTGGCGCGTGGTGCCCGCGAGATCACGTTGCTGGGCCAGACGGTGGAAGCCTATGGCTTGGATCTGCCCGACCAGCCCTCGCTCAGTCACCTGATGGCCCGCCTCAGCGAGATCGACGGGCTGCGGCGCATCCGCTTCATGACCAGCTATCCGCGCCACTTCACCGATGCCATGATTCACGAGATGGCCGCGCTGCCAAAGGTGTGCGAGCATGTCAACATCCCCGTGCAGCACGGCGACGATGGCATGTTGACGCGCATGCGGCGGGGGTATACCCTGCTGGAATATCGCACGCTCATCGACAAGTTGCGCGCGTGGTGGCCAGGCGTCACCCTCTCGACTGATGTCATCGTGGGTTTCTGTGGCGAAACGGAAGACGAGTTCGCGCACCTGCTCGATCTGCTGCGCGAGATTCGCTTCGATATCGTCCACGTCGCCATGTATTCCCCGCGCCCTGGCACCCTCTCCTATAAATGGGAAGATGATGTGCCACTGGAAGTGAAGAAGGCGCGCTTGCACGCCGTCGAGGATGTGCAGCAAGCCATCGCCTTGGAATTGAATAGCGCCATCGTCGGCACGACGCAATCCGTTTTGCTGGAAGAGCGCCAAGAGAGCGGCGAGCGACTGCTGTGGAAGGGCCGCACCCGCAGCAACAAGCTCGCCTTCTTCCCCATCATCGATGATGGCGCACAACCAGGCGACGAACGTGATGTGCTGATCGAGCGCACCTCGGCTTGGTCGATGCAAGGTACATTGGCCTGACGTAGCTTGCAAAGCCCGCCAACGTTTGTGCTATAACCTATGACGGGTAACGCTAGCGAGCAAGGGTGGCTGGACCGTGACAATGACCGAAACAATGGTAGCAAGCACCGCGTCGGATGATGTGATTGTGCGTGCGTTGGCGCGCAACTGGCATACCCTTCGCCGCTCTTTCGCTATGGTGCCCACCGTCCGCTTGCGCGACGATGCCCACGCGTTTTGGTTCAGCACTGGCATCCCGAGCGCATGGTTCAACGCCGTCCTCTTTGCACGCTTTACGCCGGAAGAAGCCGACACGGAGATCGCAGACATCAGCGCGCATTTTCGCGCGCAATATGTGCCGTGGCTGTGGTTCATCGACCCCGACAGTGGGCCAGATGACCTGGGCGCGCGGTTGCGGGCACACGGCATGGAGCGTGCATTTGACTGCCGCAATATGGCTATGGCGCTCCCCGATGTGCCGCTCACTGCTCCCCTGCCACCCGATGTCAGCATTTACCCCGTTGTGGACGACGCGACCTTCGCCCTGTGGCGGATGGTCGCCATGATCGGCGATGAACGCGATGATCGGGCGAGCATCGACCTTCAGATCGCGACATCCCTGGCCCCCAACCGCTTGCACTTCGTGGCGACGCTGCGGGGTGAACCGGTGGCGCGGGCGACCATCGTCCCCGCCGCTGGGGTGGCGGGCCTCTATGGCGTGGCGACGCTGCCCCCGGCGCGTGGGCGCGGCATCGGCCATGCCATCACGTGTGCGGCACTCGACGCGGCACGGGGGATGGGCTACGAGGTCGCGGTGCTCCAATCCTCCCCGATGGGCTACCCCATCTATATCCGCATCGGCTTCCATGCTCTGCCTGTCTTCCCCACGTATGTTTGGCGACCACCCGAATAAGCATACAGCCGAATTACACCGAGATATGTGGCGTACCACACATTTTGCTTGAGCCCCCTGTTCAGCCGTGGCGCTTCATGCCTCAAAAGTCGTGGTGTGGATGCCCCTGCCTTCTAGGCGTGGGGTGTATTGACATCCCCCTGCTCCGCAGGACAATGTGGCGGCAACATCGACCGTGTATGCCAACACTGATCAGCTGTTCGTAATAAACGCCGCGAATGGTGCACGCCGTTGGGTCTTATTCCCACAGCAGGCCTTTGAATTCACGGCCCCGGTGTTCGCTCAAATCGCCCCTCCCCCATTTGTAAACCTTGCACAAAAAGACCGAGAACCCTTGACGAATTGCAGGATGTTGGGTATAATTTCTTGCAGTCTTCTGAGAGAGACAAACGTGTTGGCGTGCGAAAAGGATGGGTCAACACGAGCATGAAAATTGAGTGCCGCGCTTGCCCCGTGCAGGCGCGGCGCATTGTTCACTTGGCGCGCCTCGCGACTTCCCCGCAAATGTCGGCGGGGTTTTTTGCCGCCGGGATGTGCGCTGGCGAGGAGTTTTCCCTATGGCAGTGAACCATGACCATCAGGCAGCGAGTGACCGCCCTCTCTTGACGGCGGAGGGACGTGCTCGGCTGGAAGCCGAATTGAAAGATCTTGTTGAAGTCCAGCGTCCCATGATCGCTGATGACATCCACGAGGCCAAGGAAGCTGGCGATGTCAGCGAAAGCAGCGCCTATGAGCACGCCAAGAATGAGCAGGCGCGCATCGAAGGCCGCATCCGTGAATTAACCGTGCTACTCAACAGCGCTGGCACCCTGGAACTGACGACCGATTCGGATGTCGTTCGCATCGGCAGCACCGTCGAGATCCGCATCACCACTGGGGCGAATGCTGGCAAAGAGCGCACGTTCACCATCGTCAGCACCCACGAGGCCGACCCACGTGCCAACTATATCTCCAACGAATCCCCTGTCGGCAGCAAATTGATCGGCCAGAAAAAAGGCGCGAAAGTCAAAATCTTGACGCCCAATGGGGATGTCACGTACCAGATCCTCAAAGTCCGCTGATGCCAGATGATCTGCGCGCAGCGCTGCGCGCACGCCAGCTCCCCGATGATGAAGTAGGCCTCCGCTTGTTGCTGGAGGCCCATGTGGCTGGCTATGATCTGCATCGACTGACGCCCGCCGCCGCCAAACGCTGGAAGACGCGCTATCGCCTGATGATCGGCGCGGGCTATTACGACGGTGCCAGCCCCGCCGAAGTCTATGCCCGCGCGTTGCTGGCTGTGTCGCCCCCAACTGCCCCCTCCGACTGATGTGCGCCCATTTCGCCCAATCTCGGCGCTTTTGGGCCACATGCGTAACATCTGATGAACTTCCGACACTATGACATTGTGAGCAGCCACTGTGGCAGATCACAATCGAATCATGGGGGTGTCGCACATGTTCGCTTTGCTGAGATCAAAGATCGCCATTGCCATCATCGGCTGCATCGCTGTGGGAACCATCACGGCCACCGCAGCGGTGGCCAACGCCGCACACGCCGGACCGTTTGGCCTCAACACGAGCCAGCACTCCCTGCAAGGGGGGAATGGTGACCACACCGCCACGCCAGGGGACCACGCGCAAGAGGTGCGTCTGCAAGGGGCAATCCAATCCGTCACTTTCGCCGCTGGCAGCATCACCGCTGGCAGCTTCGTCGTGTTGCCCCAAGAGCAGCAGCAGACGGTGACGGTGCAGTTCACCAACCAGACCCATATCGAAGTGTCGTCGAATGACGAAAAAAGCGACGTCACAAGCACCAAGGGGAGCGACGATGGCAAGGCGACCCCCGTCCCTGACCACGGTCAACCGCATGGCGCGGCCTTGACCGCAGGGCTGTTTGTGCAGATCGAAGGCACCAAGCAGCGCGATGGATCGGTCCTTGCCAAAGAGATTCAAGCCAACGATAATGGGAACGCCCATCAAGGTGTGGATGGCACTCCTGAACCAGGGGAAATCCATGGCACCCCCGAGCCAGGGGACAGCCACGGCACCCCCGAGCCAGGGGACAGCCACGGCACCCCACAGCCAAGTCACTGAGTATGCATTCCGTTGCCCACGGAGGTTCCGTGACCAGACTTCCCGATTCGCCACCAGCATTCGCCGAGATGCTCGCCCGGGCGCGCCGCCACGACGCTGACGCAATCGCAGCGCTCTATCAACGTGCCCTGCCGACTGTCTATCGCTTCGTGGCCGTGCGCACCCAAGGGCGCGCGGAGATCGTGGAAGATGTGGTGGCCGATGTCTTTCTGACCATGGTGGAATCCATTGCCACCCTTCGTGCGGAATATGAAGCGGGCTTCTTTGCCTGGCTCTTGCAGATCGCCCAGGCCAAGATCGCCCGCGCCATCGAGAGTCAGGCGCGCCAGCGCACGCGCCAGCGGCCCCTGCCCGAGGATAGCGGCGAATATGCCACACTGGGGCTGATGGCACGCGGCACCCGTGACGACCCCGCCAACCTGCACGAATGGCGTGAGTGGCTGGAGGAAGTGGGGGTGGCGTTGGAAGCGCTCACGCCCGATCAGCAGACGGTGGTCATCGGGCGCTTCTTGGCGGATCAAAGCATCGAGTCGCTGGCGCAGGTGCTGCATAAAGAGCCAGGGGCCATTCGCGCGTTGCAGTTTCGCGCGTTGGGCACACTGGCAGAGCACCTTGGCCAGCCACGCGCAAAGCGTCGCAGCAGCAAAGGAGGCCGTGCATGACCCCAGAAGATCGCCTTGACTTGCTGCTCGACCGCGCCCAACGTGGTGCTCCCTTGCCCTTGTTGCCCACCCCGCCAGAAGATGAACTGTTGAGCGCCGCCCAGCGGCTCGCCGAACTGCGCCAGATGGCGGTGCCGCGTGCCTTTGCCGAGCAACTTGAGGCGCGACTGCGGCAGCGTGCCCATGCCCTGCAGGCCGAGGCCGACCCTGCTTTGGCATACGATGATGCCCCGGCCACGCTTCCCCTGCCCGCGTTGCGTGTGCCGCGCCGCCGCACAGTGGCTGTGACGCTGAGCAGTTGCCTTGCGTTGGCGCTGATCGGGTGGATCGTGTTGGCCTCAGCGGCCAGCAGCCTGCCAGGCGATCCACTTTATGGCATCAAGCAGTTCCGCAACCAGATCGCGCTTTCCCAGGCGAATGGTCCAGTGGACCGCGCCAAGCTAAGCATCACTCAGCTGCAAACCGCCATCGCTGACCTCAGCCAAGAGGTGGCGGATGGGCATTCGCCCGCCAGCGTCGATGATGCGTTGGGCGTCGTCATCAGCGCGACCCAGAATGCCACGAGCGCGGTGAATGGGTTGGCTGTCAGTGACCGCGCCGCGTTGCAGTCTGATTTGCAGCATACCCTCGCCAGCGAGCGTGCCGCACTGCGTAGCGCCCTCTTGCACGTGCCCTTGAAAGAGCAACTCACCTTCACGACCCAGTTGGCGGCGGTGGGCGACACCAACGTGCCCACCATCAGCCAGGTGACGTTCACCCACGGCCAGGGCGACGGAGGGACGCTGATGATCACGGGGACCCATTTCGCGCCAGGGGTGCAAGCGATCTTGGCTGGCCGTCTTTACCAGCCCAGCAGCCAAAACGCGGCAGGGACGCGGCTCAGCGTTGCTTGGGGGGAGTTTGAGAACGAAGACCACGCCCTGGCCGTGGGCGTGCGAAACCCCGATGGCACAGCGGTGTTGGCTGCCCAATCAGCGACCCCGGCGTTGGGCGCCACCGCGACGCCCGGTGCCCAGCAGCCCACACCGGAGGCTGGCGGCGATGATGGTGAGCATCACCATGGCACACCCGTGCCGGGTACGACGCCCGCCACCTCGCCCACGCCGGACCGATGAATCTGCGCTGGCGGTGGTTATTGCGTCGTGATCGGCTTGGGCGCACGGGCATAGGGGCGAATCATTTTGCCAGCGCGCACTTGGCGTGCCATGGTGCGGTCTTTGCGTGCCTCAAGGCTGATGAGGGGGAACGGTCGATTGTGTTCGTTGCTCAGGTTGGCAGCCGTGGCCTCCGCCACCTCCGCCCGGCGCTCGAAGGCCTGGGCCAGCAGTTCGCGTTTGTCGCCCTCGGGCAGGTCGGCGACACACAGCAACGCCAGCACCAAATCGGGTTTGCCCCGCGCGGCGTCGCTGTGTGCCCGCTCGGCCACATCCGCGCCGTCACTTTGCACCCGCGCGGCATACTCACGAAAAGCATCCTTGACGAGGCCACCATATTGCTCCACAAAGGGGGGCGGTGCCGCTGGCGTGGGTTCAGCCATCTGGGGGTTTCCTCAATCTCTCACGTCATCATTCCCTCTTATTGTATCTGATACGGGCAGGATACCGGAAATGCCCAGGCGTGCCCCCCATTTCGACGCCTTGTTGCACACAGGGCGGTGAATGCATATAATAGCGGGGGACCGCGATATCGCGTGTCAATCGCAGGCTTTGTGGGTGGAAGGCACACGTTGCCGTTCCCCCAATCATTTAGGAGGACCACGTTCATGGATCTCAGCGGGTCGCAAAAGTTTAACGCGCCACCGCAGCAGGTGTGGAATGCTCTGATGAACCCCACCGTGCTCAAAGAAACGATTCCCGGTGCACAGGATGTGCAGGTTTCGGGCAACTCCATCACGATGACGGTGAATGTGTCACTGCCCGTTCTGGGCAGCAACACGTTCGTGCTGGGGGCTGACATCCAGCAACAGACGCCACCATCGCATGCGGTGCTGGCCATCGACCGCTCCGGCTCGTTTGGCTCCATCAAGGGGCATGTCACCATCGACCTCGCCCCCGTTGACGCTGGCACGAACTTGACCTACACCGCGCACCTGGATCTGGGTGGTCGTGTGGGCATGGCCGATAATCCCATTGGTCAGCAAGCGGCGAAGTCGGGCTTGAACTCGTTCTTCAAGAATCTGGAAACCAAAGTCTAGGCTGGCGACTCGTTGCCACGTCTGACGGTGGGTCGGCCTATCCTGGTCGCCCCACCCCGTCCCTGACAACCAACGTCGGCTATTCACGCTGACCTCCCTGGCAGCGCGCCCGTTTGCGCGGCTCTGCGCGCCTGCTGCCCCTGGCGATTGTGGTGGTCGCTGCCCCTGAGTTGACTGGCAACTGATGTGCGTAACGCAGGGCAAAGTCAGCGAGTCGCGTCGTTCAGCACCCACGCCATTCTTCACGAAATTCGCTGTGCGCGTTTCGCCGTGGCATCGTTCCGAGAGGTTCCCCATGATTCAAACCTGCCTGCATTGTGGCTTCATCAACAGCAATGCCGATGAGCACACCGTCTTTTGCCCCAATTGTGGCGAGCCATACCCGGTGA
>JACDGC010000687.1 GCA_013815535.1 Ktedonobacterales bacterium | reverse complement strand
CCGCCGCCGCTAAATTGCTGGCCAAAACGCGCCGTCAAGATGATGTAGAGCGCCCACATGGCAGCGGCAATGCCCGCCAACCCCAAGCCCAGGAGATCCAGCCGTGCACCGGCCCACGGCCCCAAAAGCGCCACGCCACCCGCCGCCAGCAGCACCCACAGCAGATCACGCACCCGCCGTGAGCCTGCCAGCGCGATGCCCAGTGGCCCCAGGAATTCAAGGGTGACGACGATGCCCAGCGGCAAGCGATTGATGGCAAGGTAAAAGGCCAGGTTCATCATCGCGACGACCACGCCAAAAAGCAGCACCGTGTGCCACTGGGCCGCCGTCAAGCGTCGCACATTGGGGCGCCAGATGAGGCACAACACCACCGCCGCACATGTCGTGCGCAGCAACACCATCCCCGACGGGCCGAAGCGTGGAAAGAGATCTTTGCTGAACGCCGCGCCCAGTTGGATGGACGAGATCGACAGCAACAAGAGGATCTGGGGCGGAATGAAGCCACGTTGCCTGACCACTCGTGCCGACTGCGACAGGGCGATGGCCTCATCACCGACGCCGAGTGGGGTGCTCTTGCCTGACATGGTGATTTCCTATTCTGCAATGAATGCGGGTGGTGCCACCCTGAAGGCGGGCAGGCCCGGAGGCTGCTACACTTCGTGGGGGAAGATGGCGACCACCAACGCTTCAGGATGATGGCGCATCTCATAATCCCGCAGGCGCGAGGGCATCTGCCACACAATGTCGACGCGGGCCTCCTGTGGCACGTCAGTGGGCAACGTGCGCCGCCAAAAGAAGGTGCGATAGTCATTGCCATCGCGAGCGGTCAGTTTGGTGTGGCTGCCACCCACGCCCCACACCCGCGAAAGGGCGACCCCCGTTGTCACAAAGGTGGGCTCACTAAAACCCGCACCAAAGGGCGCAAGCGCCATCACCAGCAACGCCCGATCACTGGTGATGGCGGCCAGCGGCAATTCGGCATCCACCATCAGCGGTGCCGTTGGCGCGGCTTGCGCGCCCAACGCGGCCACGTAGGCACGTGTCAGATAGGCACGCAGGGCGTCGAGGTGGGCCACGGGCGCACTGAAACCACCTGCCTGCGCGTGGCCTCCGGCGGCGCCGAGGGGCGGATCGCTGGCGGCCAACACCGCACCAATGTCGAAGCCGCGCGGACCACGCAGCGAGCCACGGCAATTCGCGCCGTTTTCAGCCACTACCACCGCCAAGCGCCCATAATCATCAGCCAAGCGGCCCGCCGCGAGGCCGACCATCCCCATCTGCCAGCCATCGCCCGCCGCATGCTTGACGAAAATGATGGGATCGCCCCGCTCAAGTTGGTCTTTGGCCAGGTCGCGGGCCGTCTTCACCATGGCCTCGGTTTGGCGTTGGCGTTCGCTATTGATGGCGTCAAGTTCCTCGGTCAACTGAGCGGCCCGGACGGGATCGTCTGTTGTCAGCAGTTCCAGCGCCACACGGGGATCACCGAGGCGACCAGCGGCGTTCAGGCGCGGCGACACCCCAAAGGCCAGGTCGCGCGGCGTCACAGAGCCCTCGATCCGCAGCAACTGCAACAAGGCGGCCAGGCCGGGGCGCGGCTGTTGCGACATCTGCGCCACCGCACGGGCGACCAGGGTATGGTTTTCGGGTCCCATCCGCACGACATCGGCCAGCGTCCCCAGCCCAGCTAATTCCACGCTACCCGTCAGCCGCGCATCGGTGAGGGCAAGGTCGCCCAGCAGGACGCGCGCCAGTTGCAGCGCCACCCCTGCCCCCGAGATCTCAGGCGCGGGATAGTGACTGTCGGCACGTTGGGGATTCACCAGCGCCAGGGCAGCGGGCGGCGGTGTGGGCAGATGATGATGGTCGGTGATGATCACATCGATGCCCACCGCCGTCAGCGCCGCCACTTCATCCACGCTGGCCGAGCCATTATCCACCGTCACACAAAGGTGCGCAC
Organism: Ktedonobacterales bacterium; assembly: GCA_013815535.1. GTDB lineage: Bacteria > Chloroflexota > Ktedonobacteria > Ktedonobacterales > JACDGC01 > JACDGC01. The sequence goes on along the minus strand of JACDGC010000687.1, from coordinate 910 downwards.
CACTGCGCTGCACCTCGCCCACCGTCGCCATGGTCAACCCCCGGCCATCATCCAAGCGCGGCGAGACGATGGCCGGGGCGAGATCCGCCCCCAGCACGCGCAATGTTTGGGCGATGATGGCGGTCGCCGTCAGGCCGTCGACATCACAGTCACCCACGATGACGAGGCGCTGCCCCGCGCGAATGGCCGCGTGGATGGCTGCCGCCGCGCGGTCGACATCCGGCAATGCATGGGGGTCGCTCACCAACGTGGGGTCAGCGGCAAGCCACGCGCGCATCTGGGCGTCGGCCACGGCGCGGTGGCGCAACAGTTGCACCTGCAACGGGGCCACCCCCGCGACCCCCGCAAGTTCTGCCCGCGCATAGGGCGCATGCGCCAATTGCCACCGTTTGCCCATGTGTGCCCCCTTCGCGCCGTGCAATGTTCGTTCCGTCACTGTAGCAGATCTGGCACGCGCATTGCAAAAAAGAGCGGTATCGACGCGGTTCACCACACCGCTCGCCCCGTATACCAGCGTTCTTACACTAGAAATGGAGGATGACGTTTCGCTCCCATCCCGAAGCGTCGAACGACTATCATGCAGATTGAACATTCCGGTTTGCCAGGCCGTCAGAGCGCGCTCTTCGTAGGCCCTTTCACCGAGGACGAGGCACGGCACTTGAATAAAGTGCGCGAGCGCGCCGAATATCAGGAACGCGAATTCATCAACGAGCAGCGCGTCCGTTTCGTGCGCTACCTCATCGAGTGTGGCGACCTGCAAGAAAACGACACACCGCCAAGCCGCTAGCCTTTTCCCCTCTGTGTAGCAGCGCCCGCGATCAACACAGATCCATCACCAGCACGCCAAAACCTGTCGCCAACATCCCGTTCCTGGCATCAGCCGCCTCGCTGGTGGCACATGGTGTTGGCG
>JACDGC010000686.1 GCA_013815535.1 Ktedonobacterales bacterium | reverse complement strand
CCTTTCACGGTAGCGAGCCAGTTCGCATACGCTAACGCCATCTTCCATGAGATCGACACGACCGGATAATGTGGGTGTTGCGATTGCCGTTCCCACTCTTGCGGCGGGGGCGCGCCAGCCGCGACCGCGTACCAATATTCCAGCACTGTCACCGGATACGTTGCCAGCGCGAATGGTGCAACATCGACGGTATGTTGGCGTGCCTCGCTGGTAAAGTCCGGCTCGCGCTGGTGGTCCGTTCCGAGCACCGCCGGGCCACCGGGGATTTTGCAGAGAGGCGGGGTGACGAGCGCGATGCCATCGATGCGGGTGCCGACGAAGCCGAGCGCCTGCATGAACGGCGGCACGAGTTCCGGTGCCGCGACGCTCTGACGCACCCGCGTCTCTTGCTCAGGCGCGACTTGGTTGAGCAATCCCACGATCTTGCGCGCGATGGGCACACTCTCTTGGTCTACCGCATCGATCCACTGGCGCGTCAAGAGAAAGCCGCTCACATCGGTGGGTTTGAGTCGCACGGGGATGATCGGTTTCTGGGTGGCGATGGCCAGATTGATTTCCTCCTGCACCCATGCAGACGCCCATGAAGCCGGAGTCATGATGACGATGACGATATCATGCTGTTGTAGCGATTGCGCGATATTTTGGACCCAGTTCATGCCGCCCTGGAGCTGTTGCTCGTCGAACCAGACATCATATCCCAAGGCGGTGAGTGCATTGACCATCGGGCGGCACCAGGCATTATCCAGTGTGCTGTGGCTCACAAAAAGGCGCGGTAAACTCATCGCTCTGCTCCTCGATTCTCAGCATGTTCGACTGCCTAGGGAACAGCCCTGATTATAACATTCTGGGGAAGTGGAAGCCGTCATTCATTCTGTTGCATCAAAGAAGAGATCTAACAGAGCCAGCATGGCGACCACTCGCCTTCTCGACATTCGTTGATTGCTTGCTGTTGATGCGGTCCACGGTGTTATTCGCCAGCACGCGCTGCTCAGCGGAAAAGCGGGCATCGGCTGGCGTGATGCCAAAGATGGTGCTGTGCCGTTCGGTCATGACCGCGATGAACTCGATCTTGTCTGGCTTATCCGAGCGGCGGCGATGCACGTCATTATAGCGCAGTTCTAGCTTGCCTGCCTGCGCAGGAGCGAAGGTCAAACCGGAATAGCGGCGTGCGATGCGGTAGAATTGCTCATAGAATGCTCGCACGCGAGTTTCGTCGTGGTCTTGGGGCACCCAGGCAATCGAAGCGCGTGTCACGAAATAGGCTGCCCGCTACGCTTGCGGAAAAGGGATACGAAACTGCTTGTGGCAGAGGCCCGCCAGCCATTCGCTTCGTAAAATGTGATCCGGTCGGGGTCAAACAGCGCTTGCGCCATCTGTGCTGACCTCCTCATCGATGATGTTCAGCGCCGTTTCGGTCACGCTATCACCATGGATGAGGTAGGCACGCATCACGGGGTGATCGACCTCCGCGAACGAGGTGATGATGGAGTATGCCCCGGGCCAGCCCTGCGCATAGCGGATGTCGCGTGATGACGGGTATGCCTGCGTCTGGGGGTGGGAATGATAATAGGCCAACACGTCTTCATCCGCGCCATCGATGGCGTTCCAAATCTGGATCAGTTCATCGGGCGCGATGATCGAGAAGGTTTCGGCATCCGTGGCGGCGTTGCGCGCGGGGAAGTGGCGTGTGGCTAGCGGCGTGGTGCCGTCGCCCGCGAGCACCCCGCAGCCCTCGTTGGGATACGCCGCACGCAGGTGCGCCAGCATGGCAGCATAGATGGCGCGCGGGATGCTCACCATAACAGGCGATCCTCCAGATGCTCTTCCAGAGCGTCGATGTCGGTGGTCCACAGGTCTTCGCTCAGATACTTCCAGCCGCCGTCGGCGAGCAGCACCACGACCTTACCGCTCTCCAGCGTTTGCGCCACGCGCAACGCGGCATGCAGCGCGGCCCCACACGAGGGGCCAGCGAAGATGCCCTCCTCAGCGGTCAGGCGGCGCAATGCGTGGATGGCATCAGACGCATGCACCAGCACCTTGCCATCCAGCACGGTGGGGTCGAAGATCGGCGGGATGAAGCCATCCGCCAGACTCCGCAGCCCTTGCACCCCCTCACCCTGCATCGGTTCAGCGGCGATGACGCGAATCGCGGGGTTATGCGCCTTCAGCCGTCGCCCGCAGCCCGTCAGCGTGCCACCCGTCCCTAGCCCTGCCACGAAGACATCCACATCGGGCAGATCGCGCACGATCTCGGCCCCGGTTGTCGCCGCGTGCACCCCTGGATTCGCCGGGTTGCCATATTGATAGAGGAAGCAATAGTCGGGGTGCGCGGCGACCAGTTCCTTGGCCAGCGCGACCGCCCCGTTGCTGCCCAGCCGTCCATCTGAGGGGATGATCTCCGCGCCATAGAGTGCCAACATCTGGCGGCGTTCATGGCTGACGTTGTCGGGCATCACCGCGATGAAGCGATAGCCCAACACGCGCGCGATCATCGCCAGCGCGATGCCCGTGTTGCCGCTGGTCGGCTCCAAGATCGTCTGGCCCGGTTTCAGCGTCCCTTCCGCTTCGGCGCGGCGAATCATCGCCAGGGCGATCCGGTCCTTCACGCTGCCAGTGGGGTTTTGCCCCTCCAGCTTCGCGTAAAGACGTACAGCGGATGAGGGACTCAGGTGCGGTAGCTCGACCAGCGGCGTATTGCCAATGAGATCGAGGATCGAAGCATAGGGCATGGTGGTGTGTGCGCCCTATCTGCCGCCCGCCATCGCGGGCAGCAAGGTGATGACCGATGTAGCGCCCAAAGGCGTCGCCAACCCCTGTTGGTAGCGCACGTCTTGGTCATCCACATAGACATTGACGAAGGCACTGATC
>JACDGC010000685.1 GCA_013815535.1 Ktedonobacterales bacterium | reverse complement strand
GCCCACCGCCTTGGTGCTGTCGCTGTCGGTGCTGAGTTTGCCAGCATGGCCATAGAGGTTGTAACCGCCCCAGACGTTATACGCCTGGTACGTCATGACGGGCAGGTTGACCAAGGCGCCTGATTGCGTGCCATCGTTGCGCACAATCAATGGAATGTAGGATTCCGCCGTGTGCCCCACACTCAGCTTGATCAGATAGACACCGCTGAGCCAATCAGCGGGGATGGCGAGTTGGAAAGTGGCTTGCCAGTTGGCATCCAGCAGGTGCGTCTGCGCGTCGAGTTGGCAGGACGAACAGTGCACCATGCCCTGGCTGCCCCGCCACAGGCCCTGTGGCAACCCTTGCAAATGGGGCGCGGTGAGCATCAGTCGCGCTCCCGTGCCGCCATACCATCCCATGCGATAGACCGCCAGCGTATAGTCGAGGGGAATGGCCGTGCTTATATAAAGTGGCACGATGTCATTGGGCTGGGCTGAGGCCATGCCCGCGTAGCCTTGAATCAGTGCCGTGTTTGTGCCGGGGTCCAACTGCCAGTCTGTGGTGCCAGGGTGCTGATTTTCGAGGGCGATGGGCGAGTTGGGGGCGAAGGGGGCAGCAGCGAGGATGGTGGGGCCGGCGGCAACAGCCTTGGTGATGGTGGCCGAGATGACGCCCACTGTTGAAAGCGTGGGCAACAACAAGACAACCAGCAACACGCCAAGCAAAGGCCAGCCGCGCCGCCACCACAAGCGACGACGAAATTCTGGTGGTTGAAGCATCCCATTCCTCGCTGAAAAACCAACCATCTGCAACCCTAACCTTCCTTGATTATCGTTGGAAAATGGTAAGATGACGATTCTTCTACCTTTTGGGTTCGGAGCCGCTGCGTTTTGCGCAAGGGACGATAGTCCACAATGAGGGCAAGATATGGCACAGCAAGCACCCATTCACTATAGCATAGCTGAAGCGCAAACGCTACCCCTGGTGCGCGATATTCTGGAAGAATCCGCCCAGTGGTTGGCACAGCGGGGCAGCCCCCAATGGGAACCGGGCAGCTTCACACCAGCTGTCGTGGCTGCCTGGCAGACTGATGGGGTTTCGTTGTTGGCGTGGCAGGGCGCCCGCGCTATTGGTACCATCACCGTTGGCTATGCTGCCGATCCCTTGTGGGCCGCGCTGGCAGGCGACGCGGGATATATCTATAAAATAGCCGTGCGGCGGGCGGTCGCTGGGACGGGTGTCAGCTTGGGTTTGCTGCGGGCCGCCGAGGCGCACATCGTGGCGCGTGGCAAACCGCTGGCCCGCCTGGATTGCTGGCTTGGCAACACGGCGTTGCGCGCTTTTTACACCGCGTCGGGCTATGACCTCGTCGGCACCATCACCGAGGAAACATGGGCGTGTGCTTTATTTCAGCGGGACCTCACTCCCCATTCGCCAGGGCCGTCGCCTGAGTGACGAGGTCATCCAGGTTCTGCGCCCCTTGCGCGCGCAGGGCATAGGCACCATGCAGATAGCTATAGCCCGCGAAATGCTCGAAGGTGACGACCTGGATGTAACTGGCCCCGCTGGAGGCCGTCGCTTTTGCCGCAAGGCTGGTGAGGGTGGGGGCCGCAGGCGCTGTCGTGGTGGCATCCGTGGTGAGCGCTTCCGCGATGACGCGGCCACTTTGCCCAGCGGGGGCATCAAAGTTCATGATCGTCTCGATGGTGGGGGCGAGGTCGGTGAAACCCGTTGGTGCGAGATCACTATAATTGTCGCCGCCCTTGAAATTGGGACCAGACAGATAGAGGATGCAATGGATGTCGCGGCGACCAAACGCGCCCCACGCTGCGATACCAGCGGTATCGGCATACTCGGACCCCGCGAGTTGCACGGTGTTGACGCCACGCTGGCCGATGTCGTGCGCGAAGGTGACGAATCCCACCAGCACGTCGGGCGATTGCGGGCCGAGTGGCCCCAGTTGGGTCAGTGGCAAGGCCCCCTCGGGCACATCGAGCGCATCATTGACGAAGATCGGCCCCACCTGGGGCAAGCCTTGCAGCGCCCGCACCAGTTCTTGCGTCACCACTTTTTTGCCACGGGTGGCGTCCCCCTGGCCAGCTTTCAAGACTAGATCCGAGGGGGCGAGTGTCAGGGCGTCATTGCCGCCCTGGGGCGTCACCACCACGGTTGTCTGCTTGGTGCTGGCGCTGGCCCCCCGTGCGACCCCGCTCTTGCCCACATCAGGTAAGGCCCCCAAGGGGCCAGCTTGGGCGAGGCCCGCTAAGATGTTGCCCAGATCGGTGCGGAGCGCGTTATTGGGGGCCGGGTACGTGACCTGGCTGGCGCTGGTTTGATCGGGGGGAACGACATCGGCGATGCCATGGTCAGAGGTGACGACCAGATTGACCTTGTCCGCCAGACCCGCATCGCTGAGGCCGCTGATGAGTTGGCCGAGCGCGTCATCGTTCGCCCGCAGGGCGGCGGTGAAGCTGACTGAGCCGATGCCGCCCAATGTGGCCGAGGTTACAGGCTCCGGTTCGCGGATGATACTCAAGAATGGCGTGGATGTTGCTTTAAGCTGAGGTAGGATGACGCGCAAATATGCCTGGGTAAAGGCGCTGATGCGTGCGACATCGGGGGCGTGGGCGGCATCTGGCGCGGCAAGTTCGCCGGGCGGAGTGATGCCTTGGGCCCCCAGTTGCGCCGCCAGTGATGTGGGAAAGGTTGTCTGGTCATCCAGAATGAACGCGTGGTCAGCGGGGTTCGGGAGCGCGCTCAAGAGCGTGCCACCGCCAATGCCCTCATACGAGATGGATGAACCCTTGGCCAGCGCGGCCTGGGCCAGATAGGCGAGGGTGCCCGCGGCGGTGGTGGGGGCGTTCGTTTGCGGGGTGGGGCTGGCTGGCAC
>JACDGC010000684.1 GCA_013815535.1 Ktedonobacterales bacterium | reverse complement strand
ATCTGGTGGAACGCGACGCCAGCCACGCGCCGTTGGTGCAGGTCCTCTTCACCTTCCAGACGGCCCAGCGGCGTTCCGCCGTGCAAGCGGTGGAGCTTGACTGGGATATGCCCATTGCCAAATTCGATCTGACGTTAGACGTTGGCGCGAATGGTGCCGAATGGGCGGCGAGCCTGGAATATAACACAGACCTCTTCGCGCCTGCCACCATCGCGCGGATGAGCGCGCACTTCCTGCGGTTGCTGGGGGGATTATTGGACGCACCCGAGCAACCCGTCTCGGTGCCCACCTTGCTCAGCGCGGCGGAACGGCAGCAGGTGGTCGTGGGCTGGAACTCCACCACCGTGCCGGTGCCGGACGCGACCATGCCGGAATTGGTCGAGCAGCAGGCCGCCCGCACCCCCACCGCCACCGCGCTCATCGCCATCGAAGCGACGCTGACCTATGCTGAATTGAACGGCCAAGCGAACCAACTGGCCTATCATTTGCATGGCCTGGGGGTTGGTCCCGGGCAGATCGTGGGGGTGTGCCTGAACCGTACCCCTGATCTCGTCATCGCCATCCTGGCCATCTTGAAAACCGGGGCGGCCTATCTGCCGCTTGATCCCACCTACCCCACCGATCGGCTGGAGTTTTCCTTGGCCGATGCGCAATCGAAGCTCCTGTTGACGAGTAGCGATCTGCGCCATGTGTTGGCTGAAAGCCCGCTGCAACGCCTGGAACTCGATGGGCTGCACGAGCACCTGCGGGGATTGCCTGCGGAAAATCTCGGCTTGGCGCATGACCCAACGGTGCTGGCCTATATCATCTATACTTCAGGGTCAACGGGGCGGCCCAAGGGCGTCGCCATCGCTCACCAGAGTGCGGTGGCATTTCTGGCGTGGGTGCACACCGTTTATACCCCCGCCGACCTCAGTGGGGTGCTGGCCTCCACCTCCGTCTGCTTCGACATCTCGATCTTCGAGATGTTTGCCCCGCTCAGCATTGGTGGCACGATCATCATGGCGGAAAATGCGCTGGCGCTGCCAACGCTGCCCGCCCGCGACCTGGTGACGCTGGTCGATACCGTGCCTTCAGCCATCAGCGAGCTAGAGTTGATCGGTGGCATTCCCCCCACGGCGCAGGTGCTCAACATCGCGGGCGAGCAACTTGCCCGCACGCTGGTGGATCGCCTCTATCGCCTGCCAACCGTGCGGCAGATCTACAACCTCTATGGTCCCACCGAGGATACGACCTTTTCGACATTGGCAGCGGTGCCACGCGACACTGCTGCGGCGCCGACCATTGGGCGCCCCATCGCCAACACTCAGTTGTACATCTTGGATGCGCGACGGCAGCCCGTCCCCGTGGGGGTGCCAGGGGAGATCTACCTGGGAGGCATGGGCCTGACGATGGGCTACCTGGGACGGCCCGACATGACGGCGGAGCGTTACGTCCCCAACCCCTTTGCCGCTGACCCTGCCGCCCGCATGTATCGCACCGGCGACTTAGGACGCTTTTTCCCCGACGGCGAGGTCGAATACTTGGGGCGCATGGATCAGCAAGTGAAGGTGCGCGGCTTCCGCATCGAGTTGGGTGAGATCGAAACCGTCCTCAGCCAGGTTCCTGGTGTGGAAGACACGGTTGTCGCCGTGCGCGCGGATGCCGACAACAACAAGCAAATCGTTGCCTATGTGGTGGCCGATGCCGCCGTCTCGACGGATGCATTGCGCGATGCCCTGCGCGCGCGCGTGCCTGGCTATATGGTGCCAGCGGCGTTTGTGCGCCTCGATGCGTTGCCGCGCACCCCCAACGGCAAGGTTAACCGTCGTGGGCTGCCTGACCCCACCTGGGGCGACGCTGCGGGTTATGTGGCACCACGCACGCCGACCGAAGCGCAACTGGCCGCGCTGTGGGCCGATGTGCTGCATCTGGAACAAGTCGGTGTGACCGACAACTTCTTTGATCTGGGTGGGCACTCGTTGCTGGCGACGCGGTTGCTGGCGCGCCTGCGCGCGACGCTGGCCCCCGATTTCACCTTGCGGGCGCTTTTTGCCGCGCCCACTGTGGCGCAACTGGCCCTGGCGATTGGTGAGGGGGCGGCTGGCGCGGTGCCTGCCCCCGCGTTGCCACGGGTGGCACGCACGGCCCCGCTGGTGTTGTCATCCGGGCAAGAACGGCTGTGGTTCTTTGACCAGCTCGTGCCCGGCAACATCCTTTACAACGTCCCCTTTGCGCTGCGGCTGGCCTTTACCGTGGATGACGCCGTGTTGGCCGCGACGCTGCATGCCATGATGTTGCGGCACGAAAGCTGGCGCACCACCTTCCATGCCACCGAGGTGGGGCCGCGTCAGCGTATCGCCCCCACCCAGCCTGAGCCGCTGCGCTTCGTCGATCTGCGGGCGGTGCCCCCTGCGGAGCGCGACCAGGCCATCCAATTGGAGGCGCAACGCGAGGCCCAAACGTCGTTCGATCTCGCTCATGGGCCGCTGGTGCGGGTCGCGGCGCTCCACCTGGAGGCGGCCACCGTGCTCATCGTGACGCAGCACCACATCATCACCGACGGGGCATCGCTTGAACTGCTGCTTGATGAGTTGTTGCTCACCTATTCGGCACTGGCCGCTGGCACCACACCGTCATTACCAGCGGTGGAGCGTGACTACGTTGACTATGCCGCATGGCAGCGCGACTGGTTGGGCAGCGCGGCCAGCCAGGAACACCTGACCCTGTGGCGCGGGCAACTGGCGGATTACCCCGACATTCTCGATCTGCCGACGGATTACATCCGCCCGGTCGTGCAGAGCTATGCCGGGGCGACGTTGCCCTTCGCGCTGGACGCGGCGGTGGTGGCACGCATCCAAGATACCAGCCGCGCTGCTGGTGTGACCCCCTATAT
>JACDGC010000683.1 GCA_013815535.1 Ktedonobacterales bacterium | reverse complement strand
CAGCCATGCCCTCTACCCGCAACTGGACCAGCCACATGCCACCATGTCGCTCAATGGCCTGACGCAAAACAACGAACTGAGCCCCAGTGACACCACCGCCATCACCTGGCTGGCCGCGCATGCCACGCCCGGCGCGGTGCTGGTGGAGGGCATCGATCCGAACCTCGCCGAGTATAGCCCCTTCTATGGGCGTGTGGCGACCTTCACCGGCATCCCGGCGGTCATCGGCTGGGTGGGGCATGAGTATCAGTGGCGCGCCAAATGGATTGACGATCCCGCCAACGCGGCGGATCTCGCCGCCCGTGCGGGTGATTTACGGACGATCTATACGAATCCTAATCCGGCACTGGTGTTGCTGCTGCTGCACCACTATCATGTGCGCTATGTCTACGTTGGCGCGACCGAGCAGACGCTCTATGGCGCGACGGCTGACCTCACCAGTTTTGGCAAATATCTCACCAGCATCTATAATGCGGATGGCGTGATCATCTATCAGGTGCCGGGCGTCTGATAGCAACGGAGAAGAATGATGAGTGACATCACCAAAATCCCCCCAACTCAGGGCCCGGACGCGGCGGATGGGCAAGACTGGCGCGGCCCCTTTGCCACCATCCGCGTCGGTGACGACATCGCGGCGGCGGAAGCTGACCCTGCCCTCGACAGCGCCAACCTCACGCCGGAGCAAGAAGATGCCGCCGCCGAGGCCGATCTGCTGGCCCCCGCGCCGCGCCCATCCATGGGGGATTGGTTCCGCGCGCGCACGCTGGACCAGTGGTTCTTCTTTGGGATCTTCATGGTGGCTGCCGTGCTGCGCTTTTGGGGATTAGCCGATAAGCCGCTGCACCACGACGAGAGCCTGCATGCTTATTACTCCTGGCAGTTTTTGATCAACCCCTCCGGTTATCAATATAACCCGTTGCTGCATGGGCCATTCCAGTTTCACATCATCCCCTTCTTCTACGTCATGGGGAGCCTCTTCCACCTGGCAAATAATGGCATCAACGACTTCATGGCCCGCATGCTGCCAGCCCTGATGGGGTTGGCGATGGTGCCCATGCCCTACTTCTTGCGCCATCAACTGGGGCGCTGGGGGGCCATCGCCGCGTCATTAGTGCTGGCGGTATCGCCTTCCTTCGTTTATTATTCGCGGTTCGTGCGTGACGACATCTATGTCACCTGCTTCACCTTGCTGATCGTCGTGGCCGCCATCCAATATAGCCAGACGCAGCGCGTAGGGTGGTTGTTGACCGGAGCGGCGGCCCTGGTGCTCTCCTTCACCGCCATGGAAAACACCTTCTTTACCATCGCGGTCTTTGGCAGCTTCTTCATCGCGCTCGTGCTGTGGGATCTGGGCTTGCCGCTGGGTAAGGCGCTGATCCACAACCCCCGTTGGCAGTCGCTCGCGGGTGGGCTGGTGTTGCTCGTTCCCGCTGCGGTAATAGGGGGCGGGGTCGCATATTTCGGACTGATAATGCTCGGCAAGCTCAGCCAGAACATCAACACCCTCACCACGCGTTACAAGAACACCCCGACCGATCCGCGCAATCCTGATGTCGTCATCCTCAATTGGGAAGCGACGGCGTTTCTCATCGCGGTGATCATCTGCTTGGTGGTCTGTTTGGTGGCGGTGTTTGGGCTGGTCAAGCGTTTATCCCGCAACGATGCGTTTGTGCCCGCGCCACGCTGGCATCGCTGGGTCGATCCGCAGCGGCAGCCCGTGCTCGAAACGCTGTTGGGCACCGATTGGGTCCGCTGGTTTCTGGCTTTCGTGGTGGGGGTGCTGCTCTTCGCGGCGTTCTTTACCGACCTGCCAAGCCATTGGAATAGCCTCGCTGAGTGGTCTGCTGGCATCAAAAACGGTGTCGGGCGCGGCATGTTGCAGGGCATCTATTACTGGCTAGAGCAGCAACAGGTGCAGCGTGGTGGTCAGCCATGGTACTACTACCTGATTCTCATCCCGTTGTATGAACCGCTCATCCTCGTCTTCGGTCTGGCGGGCGTGCTGCGCGCGCTGGTGCATCCGACACGCTTCCGTCTCTTCCTGGTCTTTTGGTTCACAGCGAATATCGGTTTGTATAGCTGGGCGGGCGAGAAGATGCCCTGGTTGGTTATCCACATTTTGTTGCCGCTGATCTTGTTGGCTGGCACCGCGCTCGACTGGGCCATCAGCGCGGTGATCGTGGGGGCGCGCACATGGTGGCGGCCCACGCGCGCGCTGGTTGGCTTTGGCGCGGCCCTGCCCATCTTGGGTTTGATGAGCGTGACCGTCGCCAGCACGATGTTCTTCGTCATCGTGGCATCGGTGTTGGCGGTGGTCGCCCTGGGCCTCGCCTTCGTGGTGGAGCAATTCCATCACTGGCAAATGATGCGCCGCGCCACCCGTCAGCCCGACGCGGCGGTGGAGCTGACCGGTGGCTGGGGCTATGGGCGCGTTGTCGTGCAGCATCCCCCTTGGTACGCGTCCGTGCGGCAGATCGTGGCGGTGGGCAGTCTGGCTCTGGCGGTCTTGCTGCTGGTGCCGACCGTGTGGAATATGCAACGCGTCAGCTTCTATGATCCCTCCGTCGCGCCAAACGAGATGCTCGTGTATGTGCAGACGACCACCGCCGTTCAACGCACGATGGATAAGATCGACGCGCTCGACCGTCAACTCTATCATGGGAAGCACAAACTGAAGATCGCCGTCACCGCTGATGGGGTGTGGCCCTTCGTCTGGTATCTCAATGCCTATCCCGGCGTCTTCGATAGCAAAGGCGTCTGGCAAAGTGGCGCGTATATCAATTACACCGCGTCGGATACTGGTCCCCGCCCCGATGTCATCATCGGTGGCCTCAGCGACGGCTCACAAAACATCCCCGATGTCTTTCCCAACGAATACGC
>JACDGC010000034.1 GCA_013815535.1 Ktedonobacterales bacterium | reverse complement strand
GTTTTATGGGCAATGGCTCAGCGAAGACATCCCCGCGCTGCTATCGGGCAAGACGCCGCCGAGTGTCTTGGAAACGGCGGTGACGACCAATCCCGTGCATGTGCTGGATCTCGCCTTTTTGCTTCCCGCGCTGATCATCACCGCTGTTTTGCTCTGGCGCGGACGGCCATTGGGGGCGCTCTTGGCGGTGCCACTGCTCATATTTAGCATGCTCATCAGCATGGGCATTCTTGCGATCTTCCTGGTCTCTGGCAGCAAAGGTCTGCCGACGAGCCTGGCCGTCGAAATCTTCATCGCGGGTATCAGTGTGGCGAGTCTGGTCTTATCCATCGTCACCCTGCGCGATGTCACTGAACTGAACGGAGCCAACACATGACGCCAGCACGGCTACACACGGCGCTCATCGGGGTTGCGGCTTTCGCGGCGCTCTCAGCTATCGGGGGTGGCATCGGGCTCATGGCCACGAATAGCCTGGGGATTCCGCTAGACTACCTACGTTCCACGCCCTTCACCACCTATTTCATGCCTGGCGTGATTTTGAGCGTCGTGGTGGGGGGCAGCGCCCTGGCAGCGACCCTGCTGCTGCTGCGCCATCAGCGGTGGGCCGATCTGACGGCCTTCGGTGCCGGGGCCATCATGGCGGGCTGGATCGTCGTCGAGGTGCTCATGCTTGGCCAACTCTCCTGGCTGCAATGGTTCTATCTGGTCGTCGGGGTGACGATGATGGGCCTCGCTATACGAAACCTCTGAGGACATCAGCCAGGGTGAGGCAACATCGGTCTACCACGCTGCGCTGGTCAATAAAAGACGCGCCCTCCCATGTACCATACGAAAGGAACGGATTCATGCGACATTGGATTACCAAACATCCGCTCGTCACCTATTTCTTGCTGGCCTATGGGATCACCTGGGTGCTGTTGTCACCGTTGGTCTTGCAGCAATGGCGGGTCATCGGCATCATTGTGCCGCCAGTCTGGAGCGGCATCGGCGCGCTCGGGCCAATTACCGCTGCTTTCCTGACTGCGACCCTAAGTGGCGGAAAAGCCGCCATCGCCGACCTCATCAGCGGCATGACACGGTGGCGCGTTGGCCTGCTGGGGTGGGGCTTGGCACTCAGCCCGGTGCTCTTGTTCCTGGTCGCGCTTGGCGTCCTTCCACTGTTGGGCCAGCCCTTTCCTGACCCCGCGCGACTGTCATCGTCTGCCGTCGGAGCGCCCTGGCTCTTCGCGGGATTGCTGGCATCAGTCGTCTATGGCATTGGCGAGGAACCGGGGTGGCGCGGGTTTGCCTTGCCTCGCCTGCAACGGCGCTGGAATGCCCTGCTGGCGACCACGGTGCTGACGGGTCTGTGGGCATGCTGGCATGCGCCATTCTTTGTGTATCGCTTCCAATTTGGCCCAGGTGAAGTGATCGGCTTTGTCACCAGCCTGTATGCCGGCGCGCTCTGGCTGACTTTCGTGTACCAGGTGACGGGGGGAAGCACGCTCGTGACGATGATTTGGCATATGCTCTGGAACGCCGTCATCGCTGTTGGCATGGTGCTTTCTCCGCTGCTAGCGGCTATCCTTTCCACGCTCATGATCATCATCGGGGTGTTGGTGATTTTCATCGGGAAGCCTGGCTCGCTTGCGGGTTCGGTGCCACGGGTCGTTTACCCCAAGGAGACTGCCACCCTCCCGGTGCCCACCGCGCGGCGCACATCGTCGGGCCAGCCCTCATCCATCGCGCGCTGACAGGGATGTTGGGCGCGTGGCCAGTCTGTGGGCACTTGCATGCGGGTAAGGACGGGAAAGGCATCTCCGCAGGAGGAACGTTTGTGATACTCTCCTGAAAATAGGAAAGATCACGCAACGGCGGTTTGTGAAGCAGCAACCGGCTGTAACGTCACATCGTCGCCGAGACGTTCGAGGCGACGGACCAATCGTCGTTCCACCTGCACGTGTTCGCGTTCATCTTGGGCTGGAAACAATACGCAATCAAGCCACCAACCAAGTTGACCAGGAAGTTGGTTGAACTGCGATGGCGGGAATGCTCGATCTGACGGATGTTCTTGAGTTGATCGTTAACCGATTCAATGATCGCTCGTTTTCGCAGCAAACACTGATCCTCGCAGTGCATGCGCATGTTCGTCATGTTTTTCCGCAAGCGCGTAGTGAGTTGCAGCCTGTGGTCACAGCAAAGGCACGCGAACAAGGACTGCGATAGATAGCCCTTATCCGCGATGAGTTTGCCAAACAAGCCTTTCGCGAGTCGAGGAACAGGAGCGCGGTCATCGCGATTGCCTGGAGTCAGACAAAAGGCCAATAGTTCCCCCAGTCGTTGATCACCAGATGGAGCTTGAAGCCGAAAAACCAGCTGGTCGTCGTCTTCCCACGTTGTGCCAGCCCGGCGAAGACGCGATGGCTGGCGATGCGCGGATTCTTACACACCGCCAAGGCGGTCGAGTCGATGAAGCTGATGCCCGTACAGACACCCATCTTGGTATGCAAGGACACCGCCAAAGGGACCAAGTAGTTCGCCACGATTTCCACCATGTGGGTGTATCCGAGCAGGCGCGGAAATTCCTGCCGTAGTGCGACCTGCACATACTTGAGGCAATAATGCTTGAAGGTGCGGTAGCAGGATTGGTGGAAATGAATCAGGATGGTCATGCTCTCGCTGGGATACATCTCCTCGGCATGATGGCGCAGCCGCTTGCCATGGGTAAGCAAGTGGTGTTCCCACTCAGCCGCATACGCTTGCTCAAAATCATCGACATCGCAAAAAAGAGCGAGTATGCTCATGGCAAGCCTCCTGGTCGGCGATTTTATCTCATACCAGCCATTCCATCAGGATGCTCTCTTCTCTGAACTGACATAGGGTTAGGGAAAAGCTCCGTCACGGTATCAGCGACTTGGTTCAACTGCCACAACTGCTGGTCAGGAATATCGCGGTCACGACTCACGAAGAAGTTCAGCGCCAGAATGTACTCGACATACTAGAAGGAGAGATCACACTCTGCTATAAGCCACTGATCACTATGAGAGCGAAATAACCCTTTCTCATTGGGAATATGGTATCGTGAATCCAGTAGGAGGACCATAATAGTGCGTTCCTATCACCTCACGGCTTGGTATGACTCTCGTGTGGCGATCCGTCCATCCGCGATTCAGGGGGGAGGGATGTATGCCACTGCTCCCATTGCTGTAGGGGAAGTCGTCGCGGTAGCAGGGGGAACGGTAATGAGCGAGGAAGCCTTTCAGGCCTACCGTGCTACCGTGACGCAGTGGAATGCGATGCAGATTGGCGAACGACTCCATTTAGTCGATCTCATTCAAACTCCTGAAGCCAGCCATGGCTCAATTAACCACTCCTGCGACTCGAATTTATGGATGCTTGATGAAGTCACGCTGGTCGCACGCCGAGAGATTGCCGCCGAAGAAGAACTCACGCTGGATTATGCGCTGACGACGGTCGAACCAGGATGGGTCTTAGACCAGCCCTGTCATTGTGGGAGTGCACTCTGTCGTCAACGGATCACTGGCAATGATTGGCTTCTTCCCTCTCTCCAGCAGCGCTATCAAGGGCATTTTGCCCCGTTTATTAACGCACGCATCCAAGCATTGCGTCCGCAGTAGTGCTCCCCGCTGTCCTCGATCACGAAGGGAGGATGGGGCTGTTGGACGGGTTTCGGCATCGGTGCCCACATGCAATGCGACGACGATGGGATCAGGGGCGTGAAAGTAGCTGTGCTTCACCCGCAGTTCCTGGGTCTCCTCATCTTGCTCGTGGAGATGGTTGGGGAGATCATAGAGATCACTGTGAATGAATGTGGCCGGGAGCTGAATCTGCGCGGCCACGGCACGCGCATAGGAGATGGCACGCTCCGAGAAGTTGATAGCGGTCACCTGCGCACCCTGCACCGCGAAGCGCAACGTATCTTTGCCGAAATGGCATTGCCGATGCAGCAATGATTTGCCGCCCACCTCCCCACTCCCGTGCTCATGAGACTGCTTTCGGGGAAGCCAGCGGGATGGGCGACGAAGCCCGCCACCTCTAGTCCAACAGGTCGATGGAATCTCCTTGTGTCAAGACCCCTTCAACCAACACGGCGCAGTACACACCAGCAAAATTCGCGTGGGCTTTGGCGATGTTACGTAACACTATCGGCGTGTGTTCGCCGGTGTCGGGGTCAAGCGAAATCATCATACAGCGCGGGTCACGCTCCAGAATCAGTATCTCCGCGCTCGCACCGATACGCAGTCTGCGACCGACCCATGCATCCTCGGCAAAGCCGTCATGCTCTGCGAGATTCACATAAATATTCGCGCGAAAGCGTTGTTGATCAAGCCGAAAGCCCAACTCCGCTTCGACCTGTCGGATGGTTTGCAGACTCATCAACGAAACCGGGCGACAGTCGGTTAACGCGCGGTCGGAACGCACGAGCGTGAGGCGCGGTTCACCACGCAATCCCTCACCCAGCATGGTGAGCAATGCCGGATCATCCACCGCGACGACCGCACCAGAGGGCGTCACAACATCCAGCATGAGGTCACCGGGTTCGGCGTTTGCCGGATTGACGCCAGGAGCAATGTTCATGGCTTCCATCAAATTCGGCGGATGTGCGGCTCGTTCGGGGGAGCGAAACTGGGGACGGTAATGCAGCATCTGGGGGTGTGCCGTCGCATTCAGATACGGAAATCCTTTGCGGGCGTCAGCATTCTTGACGGCGTAGCACCGGTCCCCATACACGCCGGAAAACCCGATGAACGCTTCGGACATAGCCTCACCGCGCATACTTTTGACGGGGTAACGCCACAAACTTTCTACCGTGCCAAGAATTGGCATTGCCACACCTTCCCCTCATGGATATAAGCCAGCTGAAAGAACGGAGCCGTCGTGTAGAGGGGTATCCCACTCACTTTGTCCACAAAAAGGTGAAAGTTGCCAAACTGAGCAATAGACTGCGATTCATCCCCCCAAGGCATCTCCATAGCAGCCTCCAATCTCCTCTTACATCACAGGGAAGAACACTCTCCCCGAAGGGAAAGAGCTAACCATTCCCTTTTCGTTGACCATTACTCCCCTAAAGTATATCCATAATTGCTGTTATCCTACCAACCAGTGGGGAGAAGTATGCGACGACAACAACCTTTATACCGACTTGGTAGAGAGAGCAAGCGAAATCAAGGGCTGAGAGCAGGGGCGATTAGGAGGATGCCGTTTGCTTCAGTCCGGCACGCTGTGTTGCGATGAAGTGCGCGATCTGCGCGAGGAGGATCTGCGTATCGCCCATCCACCCCCAGTGATCATCCCCTGCCAGCTCAGCATATCGTGCCTGGGGGATGTGGGTGGCCAAATAACGCCCCGACTCCACCGGCACACAGCGGTCACCAAGCCGATGGAGGATCAGCGTCGGCACACAAATCTGCGGAAGGAGGAGACGCACATCTCGGTCGCGTATTTCCTCCAAAATGGTTTGGACCGCGCCAGGACTCGACGCTAATCGTTGGGTTTGCGCCCACCACTGACGCAATCGCGGGTCGTGCGCGCGGGATGGCGTGAAGTATTCCAGATTGATCGGCCCGCCCCAGCCTTTCACCAGGCGCTCCATCCACCGCTGATATTGTGTGGGCGTCAATCCCCATGGATAATCGGCACTCTGGACGCCTTTGGCCTGCCCCCCATAGAGCACCAACCCGGCGATGTGCTCTGGATGTTGCACGGCCAACTGGATGCCGGTGGCTGCGCCATCTGAGATACCCAAGACGATCGCGCGCGGCGATCTCACGGCGTCGAGAATCGCCAGAGCATCGGCGATGTGGTCCTCCGTTGAAGGGGCGATTCCCGTCCGATCAGACAGACCAACTCCGCGTTTGTCGTAGATAATCACCCGCGCCAGCGTACTCAGTTGCTGGACGAAATCGGCGAAATCCGGGTCTTCCCACAGTTGCTCTAGATGGGACATAAACCCCATGACGATGAGCAGATCCACCTCCCCCGTGCCAACGGTCTGATAGGCCAGATAGGTCGTCCCATTTTGGACGTAGTGCGTCGTGGGGCGCGTCGTCAGATGCTCGGCTCGCGTTTTGCTCGCCTGGTAGAGGTGTTCCGTCTCCGGGTGCAGTTGGACGCCTAAGTGTTCGGCAAGCAGGCGTTTGCAGAAGTCATATTGGCGGGTGGCCTCCGCATGTTGGCCGAGCCGGGTGTACAGACGGATCAAGGCGCGATGGGCTGGTTCGTGGTAGGGCTCACGCCGGAGCCAGTGCCTCGCCATCTCGATCGCGTGATCATAGGCGTGCTCTTGCTCATAATAGCTGGTCAACAGAGCCAAGATGCGCAAGCATTCCGCGCGCAATCCCTCGCGCTCGAAAAACTGCCATTCATCGAACATCGGACTATCGGGCAGGGAAAAGCCTGCTAAGAAATCATCGGTGTAGCACCTGACCGCAGCTTCCATTGATGCGGCACATGCCGCGAAGGGTGCAAGGGGGGGATGGAGATGCCCCTGACATCCCTGTGCCGCTTCGCGAAAGATCACGGTATCGATCTCCAGATCGACCGCCGTAGAGAGACCAACCATTTGGCGCGTCACCTCCAGCACGCCGTCTCCCACATCACGCTTCAGCTGATACAGAGCGCGGCGTAACGCCGCCAGGGCGCTCTGCTCATCATGTTCGGGCCAAAAGACGGCCGCCAGTGCCAGGCGCGTATGTGGGCGATGCGTGACGGCGAGGTAGATGAGCAGGGCCAGCTCTTTTTGAAAGCGGGTCGCTATCGGTCGTCCGTCATATTCCACCTGGGGTGCCCCGAACAGACGTAATGAGAGATGCTTCATGGTGCTGTGATCTCGCCTCTTTATCAAACAGGCGCTCTTGCGGGTGCCGGGTCATCGACATGGGGCATGGGAGCGATGATACGTCTGGGCCTGTGGACGTTGCGTAGACGTTCGATGGGTATGCTCTTGTCTAGAGTATCCCCTTCTCGCTCAGAAGGCAAGGGCACCAGGGAGCGGATCGCTCTGACAGATGTGCACACCGTCTTTTGCATCACTCCCGCTCATTGGGGGCAGTGGCATCCCCGAACGTTCCTGCTTGAGTGCGCCGTAGGAACCCCCGCGACCGAAAGAGGACCTATCATGTCATCCCATGCAGACGTACCATCCATCTCTGGGCATCTCAGGAAGACGCTGGCATTGGCGTATGGGGCCGTCAGTTACCTGATCTTTACCGTCTCCGTGGTGTATGCCATCGGCTTTGTCGGTGATCTCTTGGTGCCCAAAACCATTGACTCCGGTTCACCCATCGCCGCGTTGCCAGCCGTCGCGCTGGATGTGGGCCTGCTTGGCCTCTTTGCCCTTCAGCATAGCATCATGGCGCGACCAGCGTTCAAGCGGTGGTGGACGACGAGCATCCCGCCAGCCATTGAGCGCAGTACCTATGTGCTGTTCGCGAGTGTGTTGCTGTTGCTGCTCTTCTGGCAATGGCGCCCGCTCCCGCAGACGCTCTGGAACGTTGAGCAGACGCCAGGGGGTGTGCTCTTGCAAAGCCTGTATGTCATCGGCTGGCTCATTGCTTTGCTCTCCACCTATCTCATCAATCACATGGACCTGTTTGGCCTGCGGCAGGTCTATCTGAACTGGCGGGGATCTGCCTACACCAGCCCCGGTTTCACCACACCGACCCTTTATCGGCTTGTTCGGCATCCCTTGATGGTGGGGTTTCTCATCGCCTTCTGGGCTACACCTCGGATGACCCTCGGGCATCTCCTCTTCGCGCTGGCAACCACAGGGTACATCGTGGTCGGCATCCACCTGGAGGAACGGGACCTGGTGTCCGTCTATGGCGAGACCTATCGACGCTATCAGCAGCGGGTGCGGATGCTGCTCCCCCTGCCCAAGCACCACCCCGTCACACCGCAGGAAGAGCGCTCCCATGACTGAGCGGTGAGCTTTGCGGGCCAGATGCAGGAGGTCGGCTGTGGGGATGTGACGGCACCGCCGTTCCGCCCAGACCTCACGTTCCTGGTGAGCAACAGCAAACAGTGATGACGGCACCAGTGGCACGAACACAAGAACATGACGCAGAGAAATGAGGCAGAAACATGACAGAATCTTTTCGAGCACTCGTGGTCAACACCACCGAGCAGGGGTTCACGATGGGCATAGGGTGGCTCACTCAGCGGGACTTGCCGCCAGGTGACGTGCTCATCCAGGTCGCGTATGCAGCGGTGAACTACAAAGATGCCCTCGTCTGTAGTGCTGATGGCAAAGTGGCACGCACCTTTCCCTTGATCCCCGGCTTGGAGTGCGCGGGCGTGGTGGTGGCGTCCACCGATCCCCGCTACCAGCCAGGCGATCGCGTCATGGCCAGTGATGGGGGCCACACGATGGGTGTGTCACGTCATGGCGGTTTCAGTGAGTTTGTCCGCGTCCCAGGTGAGTTTCTCTCCCCTTTGCCAGCGGAAATAGGCTTCACACAGGCTCTCGCTCTGTCCGCTGGGATTACGACCGGGGTGGCGCTGCGGCAACTGGAGCAGCACGGGTTGACCCCCCAGCGCGGACCTGTCCTCGTCACTGGCGCGACGGGCGGCATCGGCAGCCTGGCCGTGAGCCTGTTGGCGCAACGCGGATATACGGTGGCCGCCAGCACGGGCAAATCGGACGCCGATGACTATCTGCGCCAGTTGGGCGCGAGCGAGATCCTGCGCCGCGAGGAAACAACAGCGCAAAGCGCACGGCCACTGGAAGCGGAGCGCTGGGCGGGGAGCATCGACATGGTGGGCGGGGCAACGTTGGCCTATCTGCTGCGAACGACGCAGCGCGGTGGAGCCATTGCCGCCGTGGGAGTGGCCGGAGGGGCGACATTCCAGACCACCGTGTATCCCTTCATCCTGCGTGGCATCACGGTGGTGGGGATCGATCTGCCATCGGTCCCCCTGAAGGTGCAGCAGGAGGTCTGGAATGAAATCATCGCCGAGCGCTCACGACTCGGCGGAGTGGAGGCGACGGTCACTGAAGTGACACTAGAAGATCTCCCCAATGTCACCAAGGCGGTCTTGCTGGGGCAGACACGCGGTCGTGTCCTGGTCAAAATCGGTGAGTTGTTCCCCTGATCGGGTGGTGCGACGCTGATGCGGTTCACGATGCCTGCTTCCTTTGGTACGCTTCACACAACTCACCGGGCCGCTTCACGCGCTAGGGCTTCCTGTGCCACTTGGGAGCTTTTGCGCCTTTTCACAATGCCCTCGCCCTGGTCCGAAATCTCGACATGCACGCGCAACTGCTCGCCGAAAGTGGGCAGTTGTGGCGAGACGATGCCGGGGTGAGCCGTATCACCTGCGTCCACGCTTGGGTGCATTGCCCATGAGAGATGCCAGTCGTTCACTAGGGGAGCGTGCACCGGAAGGTTCATCATTCGGCAAGAAGCATTGCATTTCACGATCGCTAAAGCCGCAATCGCATGAGGGAAGTTGACAAGAGGATGATGGCGACTTTCTCTAGTGCGTTACCTAACATGATACAATAGACCATGTGTTAGGTAGCATTAGGGAGCGTGAGTGATGCCGCGTCGTAATACCCATGAACTGCGTTGGGATCAGGTTGACCAAAGCTATACCCTCTGGATCGCTGGCGATCCGAATGCATCAGCCTTCGCGCCTGCATCCCCCGCATGGAATGCCTGGCTCGACGCGACGCCATCCTTCACCTTCACCGCGCAGTCTGGGGCGAATTTCACCGCACGGCAAGAGAAGGTGCAGCGCGGAGGCACCTATTGGTACGCCTATCGTCGTGTGCAGGGCCGCCTCGTGAAGCGCTATCTGGGTCGCAGCACTGATCTGACGCTAGATCGCTTGGAAGCGCTAGCAGAGGTATATGCTGGGCTCGCTTCTGCTGACTCCCTCAATCTCGTTGCCGATGTTCCCCAACAACGCTCAACCCGTTATGGAACAAAAACGACGCAGCGCCACGTCCCTTTGGCTGACGAACAGGCATTGCCGCTCCTGGCGACGAAATTTCAGGTGCCGCATGCTCCGGCACTGGCGTTGGAACGGCTACACATCCAGCAGCGGTTGCTGCGGGGGCTGACGGTCCCGTGGACGGTGTTGGTCGCACCAGCGGGCTTCGGCAAAACAACAGCGCTCGTCCATTGGGCGCGCACCCAGGCCCATCTGCCCGCATGGGTGGCGCTGGATGGTGGCGAGAACGACCCTGAGCAATTTTGGATGTATCTGCTCACCGCGCTTGAGCAAGCATATTCGGGGTTGGCGCAGTCATTGCTCGCGCATCTGCGCGCACCGCAACCGCCACCGATGACGGTCATCATCCATCTGCTGCTCAATGCCATCGCCGCGCAACCGGAACCCGTCATTCTGGTGCTGGACGATTTCCACCACATCACCGCACCAGCCATCCATGAAGCACTGGGGCTGATCGTCGCTCATCCCCCGGAACAGTTGCATGTCTATAGCACATTGCGCAATGAAATTCCCCCATTGCTAGCACGGATGCGCCCCTATGGGCAAATCAATGAGATCCGCGCGGACGATCTGCGGTTTCGCCCCGATGAAGTGGCGGCCTTCATGAATGACACCATGGGGCTGGCGTTGGATGGCGAGAACCTCTTGCGGCTAGCCGAACGCACCGACGGCTGGATCACTGGCGTGCAGATCGCGGGCCTTGCGCTGCAACATCACCACGATCCGGCCCAGTTCCTGAGCACCTTTGACGGCAGCCATCGCCATGTGTTGGCCTATCTGGATGATGAGGTATTGGCCGCTCAATCAGCCGACATCCAGGCATTTCTGGTGCAGACGGCCTTCCTAGATCGCTTGTGCGCGCCACTGTGCGATGCCGTCACGGGGCGTACCGATAGCAAGCGGCTGATCGCCCAGATCGAGCAAGCCAATCTCTTCATCGTCGCGCTGGACGACCAACATGGCTGGTATCGCTACTATCATTTGTTCGGTGATCGCTTGCGCCATAGTCTGCAACAAACCCAACCAGCGCAGTTGGTGCAACTGCGGCGGCGCGCGGCGGCATGGTTCCACGCCGAGGGCTACACCGCTGAGGCAGTCACGCACTATTGCGCCATCCCCGACTATGACGCCGCAACCCACCTCATCCTCGAAGCAGGCAAACACCTTCTCTTACATGGCGAGATGATGCAATTGCAAAATCTCATCCTTCGCCTGCCTGAGGCGATTGTCGCGGGGCATCCGGCCCTCTGTATGTATCACATCATTGTTCTCTTCTATCGCGGCCAACTCGATGTCGTTGAGCTTCGTCTCAAGCAAGCTGAAGCGGCACTCACAGTGGGCACCTATGATGACGCGACCTTGACCGAATGGCGCGGACAGATCGCCGGGAGCCATGCGACCCTCAGTGCCATGCGCGGGCAGGTGGAAACCGTCTTCACCTATGCCGAGACTGC
This sequence comes from Ktedonobacterales bacterium, assembly GCA_013815535.1. Classification (GTDB taxonomy): domain Bacteria; phylum Chloroflexota; class Ktedonobacteria; order Ktedonobacterales; family JACDGC01; genus JACDGC01. Next base: position 2,481 of record JACDGC010000034.1, on the reverse strand, counting down.
GCTGGCGCTTCTTTCCACCACGGATAATCCTTGGCGGGCCGGCGTCAGCGTTTGTCTGGGACTCGCCCACAAAAATCGCGGTGAATTACGCGCCGCCAGCGTCACTCTGGCGAAAGCCGCGCGCGAATGTCAGGCCAGCGGCAACCGGGCCTCCGCGCGGCTGGCCATGTCGCTGCAATCCTACGTTTTATTCGAGATGGGGCAGTTGCGGCAATCCGAGGATGTGTTGCGGCAACTCATCCGCCATGCGGCGCAGGACCATGACAGCGTCACCTCCACCGTGATCAGTTCGTATGTGACCCTGGCGAATATCGCCTACATGCGCAACGACCTCGCCGCCGCCAAAGAATCACTGGCCCTGGCGTTCGCGGCTGCTGAATATAGCGATGATATCTCCATCGGTGATCGCTGGCTCGATGATGAAATCGTCAACGGCATGTTGCGTCTGGCATTCATTTATCAAGCAGAGGGCAAAGTGACCGAGGCCCACGGCGGGGTGCAAAAAGCCGCAGAGATGATGCGGCAACTCGAACGCGACGGGCGCGTCTTCCCCTGGCTGCCACCGCAGGTGATGGCGCTGACCGCTCGCCTGGCCTTGCAGCAAGGCAACACTGCCGCCGCCGAGCAATGGAGCCACGCGCGCAACCTCGATACCAATGCGGTGCCACTCTACGATGATGTCAGCGTGCAGGCTGCGGAATTCCTGCTGCTGGCACGCCTTTGGATGGCCCAGGGGCGTGATAGCGATGCTATGCGGCTGCTGGATCGCATCATGCAGACGGCACGGGCCCGCGAACACGCCCGCTGCTATGGTGAAATCTTGCTCTTGCAAGCCCTTTGCCAACAGAGCCAGGGCCAGACGGCAGCGGCGTTGGCAACCCTGCGCGACGCCCTCAGCGCAACGGCCCCTGAAGGTAACATCCGCGTTTTCATCGACGAAGGGGCAGCCACCCGCGCATTGCTGCTGCGCTTGCGCGAGCGCTTGCCGCGCCACGACGCCCTCCGTCGGGTCTGTGATGCTATCCTCTCGGGGTATAGGAATGACAGCGACGCCCCCACGTCGTCCCCCGCTGGCCAGTTGATCGAACCTCTCAGCGAGCGCGAACGCGAAGTATTGGCGCTCCTCGCCACTGGGCAGTCAAACAGCGCCATGGCGCATACCCTCATCGTCGCGGTGAGCACGATCAAGACCCACCTGCACCACATCTATGCCAAGCTCGGCGTGACGGATCGCGTGCAAGCCCTCAACCGCGCGCGTGCCCTCAGCCTGCTCGATTGAGCCAGCCAATCCACCTGCACATCCACCCAGCGATGGACTCCATCACGCCTGGAGCCACGTATCATTCCTCCCAGAGCGGCACTGCCTGCCGCAGAATGCACGAAACGAGGAAATGATAGCGTATGGCAACCACCACACAGCCACCCGCGTCTGTGCCACAGACGCCACAACCACCCACCACCGGACCAAAGCTCAAGGGTTTCGCGCTGGCCAGCGTCCTGGGCGCGCTCGTCCTGACTCTGCTGCTCGAAGCGTTGGACCAGACGATTGTAGGCACCGCGCTGCCGCGCATCGTCGCATCCTTGCAGGGCTATGACCGTTACATCTGGGCCGTCACCGCGTATACCTTAGGGTCATGCAGTCTCATCCCGATTGTGGGCAAGCTCTCAGATCAGTTTGGGCGCAAATGGTTCATCATTGGCGGCACGGCGCTCTTTCTGCTTGGTTCGGCCCTCTCTGGCCTCGCCCAGACGATGGATCAACTGATCGCCTTTCGCGCGTTGCAAGGGATCGGCGCGGGCATGGGTATCGCGCTGGGTTTCACCGTCGTCGCCGACATCTTTCCCCCGGCCGAGCGCGCTAAATGGGCGGGGCTCTTCGGCGCGGTCTATGGCATATCCAGCGTCCTTGGCCCCAGCATTGGGGGCTGGCTCACCGATCATGGTCCACTGTTGGGCAATCTGGTGACCAACGCGACGCGCTGGCGCTGGGTCTTTTATATCAATATCCCCTTGGGCATCCTGACCCTGGTAGCATTGCTCCTATATCTGCCAGCCAATCTTTCGGCGCGCAACAGCCATTACACCGGCTGGGCAGCGGTGCGGCGCATCGATGTGCTGGGCAGTCTGCTCGCGGCAGGGGCAACGGTCTCGTTGTTGCTGGGTCTGACCTGGGGCAGCAATCAGGTCTATGCCTGGAATTCGGCGCAAGTCATTGGCACGCTGGCGGGCGCGGTGGTGCTCTTCGTGCTCTTCGTCGTGACCGAACACTTTGCCGCCGAGCCTATTTTGCCGATGAGTCTTTTCCGCAATGCGATCTTCACCTTTGGCGCGGTGCTCTCGCTGGTGCAACTGATGGTGCTGATTGGCGGGGTCGTCTATCTCCCCCTCTTCTTGCAGGGCGTGCTGGGTGAATCTGCGAGCAACTCTGGTGCGGTCATCACGCCATTGACCTTTGCCAGCGTCGTCGGCGCAATGGTGGCA
>JACDGC010000682.1 GCA_013815535.1 Ktedonobacterales bacterium | reverse complement strand
TCTCGCTGTAGCCCCTGGCACCCCTGCCATATTGCCTCCGCTGCCGAGCATCGCTAGGTTTCTTGATGCATAAAAGACCTGAGCTATGCTGATGGCGCTTCGTCTTCCCTCCCACGCGCCGCGCAGTATATTGCTGAGCCCAAAAGGGGTGAGCTGGGTGTCAAAACGGTGTCTCTTTGCGTTTGATGCATGCGGATTTGCATACGACGGCAGGTTCTATGCAAGTTGCCACGGCCCCCACTGTGATCCCTTGACAAATCGCATGGAATCTGCCATACTGATTTCGCTAGTGATATTGATCTAGCACCAGGGGCAGTTATCCAAGCGGCCAACGGGCACTGACTGTAAATCAGCTGGCGCAAGCCTTCGTAGGTTCGAATCCTACACTGCCCACCCGGACACGCATGTCGGCGCGGCGTGCCGCCCTTCGTAGGGGCAGCGCAGTGCCACTCATCGCATCTCTTGTGGCCACATCAGGTGCAATGGCAACAGCGTGTGCGAGTCTGGAATGCCCACGTAGCGCAGCGGTAGCGCACAATCTTGGTAAGGTTGGGGTCACGGGTTCGATTCCCGTCGTGGGCTCCAGTTTGGGTCCCTTCGTCATCAGGTGGCATGCCTGGCGCAGCCTGATTTTCGTAGGGACGTTTTCTATGCCTGAGTGTACACACAAGGCGCTGGCACTCACCCCTAGTGAGTGACGGCGCGACGGCCCGCTGAGCGGGTCGCCTGAGGAGGATCAGCAACACCCCATGGCGAAGCAGAAATTCGTCCGCAACAAGCCCCATGCGAACGTTGGCACCATCGGTCACATCGACCACGGCAAGACGACTCTGACCGCGGCTATCACCAAGGTGATGGCGACGGCCAACAAGAACAACAAATACACCGCCTTTGACCAGATCGACAAGGCCCCCGAAGAGCGCGAGCGCGGCATCACGATCTCCATCGCCCACGTGGAATACGAGACCGAAAAGCGCCACTACGCTCACGTCGACTGCCCGGGCCACGCCGACTATATCAAGAACATGATCACGGGTGCCGCGCAGATGGACGGCGCGATCCTGGTCGTCTCCGCGCCAGATGGCCCCATGCCTCAGACGCGCGAGCACATCTTGCTGGCCCGCCAGGTCGAAGTCCCCGCCGTCGTCGTCTTCCTGAACAAGGTCGACATGATGGAAGATGAGGAACTGTTGGAGTTGGTCGAGTTGGAAGTGCGCGAACTGCTGAGCAAGCAGCGCTTCCCTGGCGATGATATTCCCATCATCCGTGGGTCGGCGCTGAAGGCGCTGGAAAGCTCTGGCGACCTCTCGCGCAGCGACGAAGCGGCCAAGTCGATCTGGGAGCTGATGGACGCGGTGGATAGCTACATCCCCACGCCCCCGCGCCCAACTGACAAGCCGTTCTTGATGCCCATCGAAGATGTCTTCGGCATCAAGGGGCGTGGCACCGTTGTGACGGGCCGCATCGAGCGCGGCATCATCAAGGTTGGCGAAGAAGTCGAGATCGTCGGCTTCACCGAGACGGCCCGCAAGGTCGTCTGCACGGGCGTCGAGATGTTCCAGAAGACGCTGGACCAGGGTGAAGCGGGCGACAATGTCGGCTGCTTGCTGCGCGGCGTTGAGCGTGTGGATGTGGAGCGTGGCCAGGTGCTGGCGAAACCCGGCAGCATCAAGCCCAAGACCAAATTCACGGCGGAGGTCTACGTGCTGCCCAAGGACGAGGGTGGGCGTCACAACCCCTTCTCGAACGGGTATCGCCCGCAGTTCTACATCCGCACCACCGACGTGACGGGCGAGATTCGCCTGCCCGAGGGCATCGAGATCGTCATGCCAGGTGACAACGTCACCATGAGCGTGGAACTCATCACCCCGGTGGCGCTCGAAGAAGGTAGCCGCTTCGCCATCCGCGAAGGTGGCCGCACTGTCGGCGCGGGTGTCGTGGTCAAGTTCAACGACTAACCCCGCACTTGTTGCGCTGCGTTCCCTGTCCCATTCGTGGGGCAGGGACGTTGTGTCTACGCCGTGTGAGGCCACGCGGCGCGCCTGACCCATTTTGTTATGAAGGTAGACATCAGGCACGTTTTGAGATACAATGAGCGGGCATATCCATTCCTAAAGAGGAGACTGTAGCCGTTATGGCTTCCAAAGGCAAAGATAATCGTATTGTAATTGCGTTAGCTTGTACGGAATGTAAAGAGCGCAATTACCACACCATGAAGAATCGCAAGAATGATCCCGAGCGCCTGACGCTGCGCAAATATTGCCGCCGCTGCCACGGGCACCGCGAACATCGCGAAACGAAGTAACACGAGGGAGGCCCATCATGGCCAGCCGCACTTCGCGTCGGCGCGCGGCCCCACCCGCCGATGAGCGCCCAGAAGCGATTGATGATTCCATGGCGCTGGTTGACGAGACCAGCGAACCAGAGGACGAAAACGATCAAGCCCTCGCCATTGCAGAGGGGCGCGATCTCGATGCGCCAACGCCCGTTGCACTGCGAAGCCGTCCCTGGTACGAGTACCTCCCCAATTGGATTCCCAAGCGCATTCGCAACTCGATCATCGAACTGAGCAAGGTGACGTGGCCGACTTCCAAAGAGACTGTCGATAAGACGGTGACAGTCATCGTTTTTGCGGTGATCTTCGCGCTCGTCTTCTTCGCCATCGATCAGTTGTTCACCACCGGCCTGGGTGCCATCACCGACCGCATCGTCACCAAATAATGGCAATGCTAGTGTACGAACATGAAGGAGCATCCCCCCATGGCAACTAAGCGCCCAGCTCGTAAAGATGCTGATGTCGCTGCCGAGGAACAGGCGAGCGTGCCCCCCCCTGTGGTGGTCACGTCGGGTGCTCCGCATATCGTTCCCACCGGACGGCGCTGGTACGC
>JACDGC010000681.1 GCA_013815535.1 Ktedonobacterales bacterium | reverse complement strand
TTCTTATAGAGACGGCTTGGTTGAGTTTTGGAGGCTTAGGTCGATGATGAAAAGAGCGCCCATGAAAACACCCACGGATCTTCAGCCGTTGCCACCCTGAAAGTCCGGCGCGGCTTGCTCATGTGATAGAATGCACGGAGATAGACTCGTGTATTCCTTACGCCTCCAGAAAGGGACCACCGCCGATGAGACGCATGCCTTACCGTGGCGGATCGGGCGCAGGCGGTGAAATCGCGGGCGGGCAGATTCAGCAAGCCAAGCTCGCTCTGATGAATAACCAACCTGCCCGAGCTGAAGAGATCTGCCGACGCCGCTTGGAAAAGAAACCCGATGAGATCGCCACGCGCCTGCTGCTGGCCCAGGCATTGATCCAGATGCAACGCGCGCGCGAGGGCGTCAACGAGACCCGGCGCATCCTCGAAGCCCAACCCAACTCGGTGGATGCCCTGCTGCTGCTGTCAGACGCGCTGAAGCAGACCAACCAGATGAATCCCCCCAAAGAAGCGCTGACGGCTGCCGAGCGCGCCGTTGAGCTGAAGCCACGCGAGGCCCGCACCCATGTGCAGCTCGCCATGGCCTTGCTGTCGCAACGCGACTTTACCCGCGCGAGCGAAGAGGCCGAGGAAGCCGTGCGGCTGGAGCCACGGCTGGCGGCAGCCCACTACATCCGTGGCATGGCCCTGCTCAACAACAAAGATTACGAGGGCGCGGCAGATGGCTTCCGTGCGGCATTGCGGCAAGATAAGTCGATGGCGGGCGCGCACTTTGGCCTGGCCCAAGCACTCTCAGAGATGAAAGATGCCCCCGCCGCGCTCGAAGCCGTCAACACCGCCCAGCAGATGAATCCCCTCATCCCGCAAAGTCAGGTCGTGCAACTGCGCGCGCAGATCTATCGCAAGCAGCGCAGCTATGGGCAGGCATACAATGAATATTTGGTGCTGACGCGCGCGACGGGGAACCGCAGCCAGCAGCGCTTCGCACCACTCATCGCGGCCTTCACCTTCTTTTTGAGCTTCTTTGGGCGGGGCGCGCCCATCGCCGCGACCGTCGTGGTGCTGGCGGTGGTCTTTGGCGTGTTGTTTGGCCTCAGCAAAATCCCCTTCGCGGGTGGCGTCATCGTGGATCTGCTGATCATTGGTGGCCTCGGTGTGTTGGGCTGGCAGGTGACACGCCAATATACTGGCGCTTCCCCGGCGGCCTTCATCGGCAATCCACGGGTGGTGGCGCTGGCGGGCGCGGCCCTGGTGATTGGCGTGGGTTTGGTCTTTGGCATCGCGGCCCTGACGGGGCGCGGCCACACCCACAACTATTGGTTCAACACCGTGTCGGTGGGCGTCGCGGCGGCAGTCGGGCTCATCGCTGGGTGGATCACCCTCAACACCACCGCTGGCAGCGCCAACATCTGAACACCCAGGGGAGAGCGAACGAGCCATGCCATTGTTGCCATTTCGGGGCGTGTGGCCCACCATCGCGGAGGATGCCTTCATCGCGCCGGGCGCAATGCTCATCGGCGATGTGCGCGTCGGCGCGGGTGCCAGCATCTGGTACAACACCGTGCTGCGGGCGGATTCCGAATCGATCACCATCGGCGCACGCACCAATGTGCAGGATGGCGCGGTCGTCCACGTCGATCCGGGGTTGCCCTGCGTGATTGGTGAGGATTGCACACTGGGGCATGGGGCCATCGTCCACGCATCAACCCTGGGCAACCGCATCCTGGTGGCGATGCATGCCACCGTGTTGTCAGGCGCGACCATTGAGGATGATGTGATCATCGCGGCAGGCGCGGTGGTGCCTGAAGGCAAGACCATCGAAGGCGGCGTCATCGTCTTGGGGGTGCCGGGCAAGGTTGCCCGCGCCCTGCGCGAAGCGGAACGCGCCCGCATCGGCGTGAATGCCGCCGTCTACGTCACCCTGGCGCAAGAGCACCGCGCCTCGCTGCAAACGGCTGGCATCAAGCTGGATCGCCCCCGCAACCCCAAGACGCGCCTCTAGCGCAGGCGTATGCGGCTATGCCCGCCCTGCGCTAGAAGCGCCAGCGCGTCTGGCTGAACGTGCCTTTGCCGAAGCCAAAGGCGACGGCGGGCCGCACGCCATACACCAGCGCTTCACCGCCAGCGCCAATGAAGGCCCCATCCTCGCTGACGGTGAAGCGCCACCCCTCACCATATTTCGCGACATAGGCGGCAGCGATGCGGGCCAGCGTGGCGAGATCGATGATCCGCTCGGCTACACCTTCCACTGCAATGTCGAGGCCCGCATTCAGGGTATTGTTGCCGGTGGTCAAGACACACTGGGCGTTGTCCGCGAGGTTGTGTGCCTTGCGCTCGCTGGCTCCAGTGCAGAAGTACAATGCATCATCCAGCCAGACGGCGATCAATGGGGTAACGTGGGGGCGCCCATCAGGCCGCACCGTGCAGAGCCAAAAGAGTTCGGCTTGCGCCAGATGGTCGCGGGCATCGGACCAAGGCAAGGCGGTGGCTGCATCGCTGCTGAAGCGCGGGTCGAGTTCGGCTGTTGGCGTGTTGAGAGACATCGGGATCACCCCTTTTCCAAATTGATTGGGAATGATCGATCTATCTCGCACGGTGGGCGGATCTGGGCAGCCCATGCACATTGAAGCGCAGCAGAGTGAGCATCTTGTTACACAATAATCAGCGACATGGGGGAGAAAACCGATATATCCTGGAAGAGGTTGGAGGAGGGCTGCGGCGGTGCCAAACAGTGCGCGCGAGGCGCAGCCCGCGCCGCGCGGCCTATGCTTGAGCACCCTCGGGTGGGGCCACGCCCTCGGCAGCGGGGGTCGCCACAGCGGCGGCTTCGGCGGGCGTCTCAGCGTTGGTTTTCTTTGGTTCCCAACCGGGCGCGCGCGACAACATCATCCACATG
>JACDGC010000680.1 GCA_013815535.1 Ktedonobacterales bacterium | reverse complement strand
GCTGTGACATGGCTGCTGTGGAGTCGGTATGCGGCGGTGCCACTATCGCTGGCACCGATATCCTCGCGCTGCTGGCCCAATTGATCGATCAATCATGGGTGCAGGTGGAGGTGCAGCCAGGGAATGCGCGCTATCGCTTGCTGGAAGTGGTGCGGCAATATGCCGATGAGCGGCGCGGCGTGCAGGGCGAGCATGCCTGGTTGGCACAACGCCACGCCGCCCACTATCTGGCCCTCACGGAGGAAGCGCATCAGGCGCTTTCCGGGCCGGAGCAAGGGCCATGGCTGACGCGGCTGGAAACCGAGCATGATAATGTGCGTGCCGCCCTGCAATGGGCACTGGCACAGCAGCAATGCGAGCTGGGTTTGCATCTCGTGCGCAATCTCTGGCGCTTCTGGTATGCTCGTGGCTATCTGCGAGAGGGGGCTGCCTGGTTCACCCATTTCTTGACGCTCAGCCGCCCCATCGCCGCGACCTTCCCGCCAACGTTGTGGATTCAAGTGCTTTTTGGCGCGGGGCGCATCGCCTATTTTCAAGGAGATTACGCGGCGTCGGCCCAGCATTTCGGTGAGATGCGTGCCGTCGCGGAGGCCAATGGCGACGCCGCGCAACGTGCCAGTGCCCTGACGCAGCTTGGCAATGTCGCGCTCTACACTGGCGCGGTGGCTGAGGCGCGGTCGCTCTATGCGGAGGGCCTCGCGTTGCGGCGCGCCTTGGGCGATGCGCGAACGATCGGCAGTTCGCTCGGCAATTTGGGCTGGGTAGCGCTCTTGGAATCAGATTTCCAGACGGCGCAGGCCTATTTTATGGAGTGTTTGCCGCTGCACCAGCACTTGAGTGATACCATCGAGATCATGCGGACGCTGACGGGATTGGGCTTGGTGGCGACGGGGTTACGCGACGCCGCCGTCGCTTATGATCACTTCGTGGCCTGTCTGGCGATTGCTCAGCGGCTCGACGCGAAGCGGGCGATTGCGGATTGCCTCGACGGTCTAGCCGCGCTTGCTGCCGCACAAGGCCAGCACGGGCGGGCTCTGCGCCTGGCTGGCGCGGCGGAGGCCCTGGAACTCGCCATTGGCAATCCCCTGCCCCCCTATTGGCAGAAACGCCGTGCCGAGGCGCTGGCCCCCGCTCGGCGCGCCTTGGGCGATGCCGCCAGTGCGGAGATGTTGCTGGCTGGGCGCATCATGACGCTGCCCCAGGCCATCGCCGAGGCACTGGCGCCTAGTGCCCCCTCGTGAGCGACTTTGCCGAGTGGCGCAGCGTTTATCCGCCAACTATCACGCCGCTATCATCCGCTGCCTATACTCGTGCATAGGTGGGTTGCGCTGCCTGGGCAGAGGGAACAGCTAGCCACCTCGTGCAATATGATGGGAGGATAGGATGAGCGAACAAGCATTGGATATGGATGCCGTCCAACATTTTGCTTTCAAAGTGGTGGGCGACGTGACGGCGCAGCAGATGGGGCCGCTCAGCACCGTTGGCGATCGCCTGGGTTTGTTCACCACGCTGGCGGCGAGTGGCCCGTTGACCAGTGCGGATTTCGCCACGCGGGCGGGCATCAACGAGCGCTATGGGCGTGAATGGCTCTCTGCCATGGCATGCCATGGCTACATCACCTATGATGACGCGACCAAGCGCTTTCGCATGACCCCCGAGCAAGCGTTTGTGTTGGCGAATCCTGAAAGCCCGTTGTATCTGATCGGGGCGCTGGTGATGGCCCAGCCCTATTGGGCGAATATCGACCTGCTGGCCGCCGCCTTTCAGCAGGGCGGTGGCGTGCCCCAAGAGCGCTTTGGTGAACATTTCTGGTGTGGGTTCGAGCGCTTTAGCTACACATTTTTCCGCAACAGTCTGGTGCAGGAATGGATTCCCGCGATGCCAGCGGTTGAAGCGCGCTTGCGCGATGGCGGCACCGTCGCCGATGTTGGCTGTGGCAATGGCCAGGCCCTCATCATCTTGGCGAAGGCATTCCCACAGAGCACATTTGTTGGTTATGACAGCTATCCCGCTGCCATTGCTGCCGCGAACAAGAATGCCCAGGCTGCTGGGGTCAGTGACCGTGTGCGCTACGAAGTTTGCGATGTCACCCAGGGCATTCCTGGGACGTATGACCTCATCACCACCTATGATGTCGTGCATGATATGCCCCATCCGCGTCCGGCACTGGGCGCGATCAAGGCGGCGCTCAACCCTGGCGGCACCTATTTCGTCTTGGAGTTCAACTTCTTTGGTGACCTCCAGCAAAACATCGACCACCCGCTCGGCATCGGGGCCTTTGGCTACTCGGCCAGCACGAACTATTGCATGACCCAGGCGCTGGCCGTCGGTGGTGATGGCACCGGCACCTGCATGGGCGAAGCGAAGATGCGCGAATTGGCGGCGGAGGCGGGCTTCACTCACTTCCAGCGGCGCGACTTCCCCAGCAACCCCTTCAACATCTTTTATGAATTGCGGGTCTGAGTGCCCACCCCACGCGACGAAAGGACCAACCACATGCATGCTCAATCTGCCCCCGCCACCATCGAGACGTTGCGTCAGGCGACCGAGGGCCGCGACGCAGACACCTTGATCAGCCTCTATGCCGATAATGCCGAAATGCAGGTAGTGGACCGCCTGCACCCACCGAGCAAGCCACTGGAACTACGCGGCAAAGAAGCCATCCGTGCCTACCTGGCGGATATCTGTGGCCGCGCGATGACCCATCAGATTCGCGGTGCGGTGACGAACGGCGATGTCTGGGCCTATACCCAGTTCTGCACCTATCCCGACGCCACCCATGTGCTGTGCATGGCTTCCGTCACCGTGGCAGATGGCAAAATCGCCCGCCAGACCAACGTGCAAGTCTGGGACGAATAAGCACTTCTGCTGACGACATCTGGCTTTGGCC
>JACDGC010000679.1 GCA_013815535.1 Ktedonobacterales bacterium | reverse complement strand
GCGCCTATGAGCGGATGCATCTGCGGACGGGCGGCATGGAGTTTGCCAGCGAAATGGTCATCAACGCGGCGAAGGCGGGCTTGAAGATCACCGAACGGCCCATTGCCTATCATCCGCGCATTGGTGAGAGCAAGCTCAATACCCTGCGCGATGGGTGGCGACACCTGCGCTTTCTGTTGCTCTACAGCCCGACTCACCTCTTTTTGCTGCCGGGGTTGCTCTTCACCTTGTCGGGCATGTTGGCGCTCTCGGTGCTGTTGCCGGGGCCTTTCCCCCTCTTTGGGCATGCGTGGGATGTGCACGCGATGGTCTTGGCCAGCCTGGTGACGATGGTGGGGTATCAAGTCGTCATGCTGGGCTTGTTTGCGCGCTTCTATTCGCTGACCGAGCATCTCGATGGCGAGCGCGACCGCCTGTTGGTGGCGCTGGATCGCGTCTTCACGCTGGAGCGCGGCTTGCTGTTGGGTGGGGGCATCACCGTGCTCGGTTTGACGATGGATGGCTTCGTCTTCGCGCGTTGGCTCGCCGTCCACCTGGGGCCGCTCAACGAGGTGCGCCCAGCCCTCTACGCCACGACCCTGATCGCTTTGGGGATGCAGACCATCTTCGGCGCGTTCTTCCTCAGCTTGCTGCGCATCCGCAAGGGGCAGGTGAAGTGAAGCGTGGGATCTGTGCCCTTCATCTCATGAAATCTTATGCAAGGAAGCAGCTATGAGCAATGCGGTCCTTTCCCCAGAGCCGGAGCTTTCCCCCGAAACAGCCCAGCGCCGCGCCGTGCGCCCCGTGCGGGCGCGGCCCACACCACCGCCAGCGCCTGCCACGGTGATCCCAAGGGGGGCACATCGCTTTGTCACGCGCTGGCTGCCGTGGGGGCTTGGTGGCGGCGTTGGGGGGGGGCTGGTGGCGGCGACGGTTTTTCATTATGCCTACTTTCTGGCGCAGCCCGACAAGCCAACCAAGCTGTTCTTGCTAGATAGCGTCTTTGAGGTCGCGGTCGCGCTTGGGATCGCCCTGGCCGCAGCGACGGTGGGGGTGCGCATTCTGCGGCAGTTCCCGCGTGGCGACCGTTCGCGCCTGGAATCTGGTTTGCTGGCCTATGGCCTGGGGACGGGCGTGCTGTCGCTGGCAACGGCGATCATTGGCTTGCTGCATGGCTATTATTTCCCGGTGTTGCTGGCGGTGATTGCGGTGCCGCTCGTGCTCTTCCGTGCGGATCTGCGCCGCGTCGTGCAGGCGCTCATCCCCCTGCACCCTCGCTTCGCTTTGGCCGATCTCGCGCCGCGCAACGTCTGCGAGAGCGCCATTTTCACGCTGACGCTGGCCATGGTGGCGTTGATCGGTGAGCATCTGTTGGTGCCCTTCTGGGGTTTCGATATCTTCATGTATCATTTCGCGCTGCCCCAACGCTTCCTGGCGTTGCATTCGCTCTTTGGCTCGCCGGGGCTACCCCAGGCCAATCTGCCCTACAACAATGAGATGCTGAATTTGCTGGCGCTGAACTTCCGCGCGGAGGTCGGCGCGGGAATGTTGCAAGGCTTCTTCGTGGGCGCGACGTGCTTGGCGGTGTATGCCTTGGGGCGGCGGCTCTTCAACCGTCGCACCGCGTGGCTTGCCATGGCGATCTTTCTGGCGATGCCGCTGGTGCTCTACTACACCAGCAGCGGGTTGATCGACCAACAATTCGCTTTCATGGGGCTGTTGGTCATCATCACCCTGCTGGAATATCGTGCCACGCCGCACCCTGCCTGGATCGTCTTGGCGGGCTTGCTCATTGGCATCGGTCTGGGCGTGAAATATCAGATCGTCTATCTGGTTGGCCCGCTGCTGATTCCGCTGGCTTTGTGGTCGCGGCCCTCAGATACCCGTGCGGTGGTTCCCTGGCTGCGCATGATTGCGCTGAACTTTGCCATCCTGGCCCTGTGTGCGGGGGATGCCTTTGGGTTGTGGGCCTTCCGTGAATGGGCTCAGGTGGGCAACCCCGTCTATCCGCTCATCTGGGGCGGCGCGGAATGGACGCCGCAGCGCATGGATTTCTATAAATCACAGTTCGACAATTTTGGCTCATTCCATCACGCGCTCTTGGGGAAATTGGTGCCGATCTTCGACTGGTTTGGCCATTGGGGGCGCTATGATTACACGCCCTTGCCCCCCCTACCCGCCGTGGCCCTGGCCGCCGTTGCCCCGGTGGCGCTGGTCTTGCCAGCACGCACCGTTGCCGCACGGCGCATGCGCGCGAATATCTTGCTGCTCGGCTGGCTGGCCTTGGCCAGCTTGTTGCTGTGGGGCTTCGTCAACCAGTTGGTGCCACGGTATGTCTTGCCGACCTTTGGGCTGTTGGCGGTGTTAGCGGCGGTGGTCATTGACCGTGCCGTGCGCTGGGCGACGATGCGGCTGGCACCGCGTGGGCGCGATCAAGTGCTGGCGATTGTCGCGACGCTGACCCTGTTGCCGGGCATCATGTATGCCGTGCAGCAACGCATGGCCAACGATCCTTCGCCCGTCTACATGGGGCAGCAATCCTATGGCGCCTATCTGCAAGCCACGCAGATGTGGCCGAGCTATTGGCGCACCGTTGATTTCTTCAATCAGCAGGTGCCCCTCACCACGCATGTGCTGGGCGTCAACATCGCGGCGGGCTATTTCTTCCATGATCCTTATCTGACGCCAGACATGAATCGTGACCTCATCCCCTATCTGCATCAGATTGCCCCCTCTGAGGACGCCAAGCTGGCATGGTTGCGCGGCCATGGGTACACGTATGTCATCTATGACCGCACCGTCAGCCAGTGGTCGCAGCAGCGCGACCCCGATAATCTGTTGACGCCGCTCGTTCCCCCCTTCGAGGCGTTTTTGAATCATCGCCTGCTGTTGGTGCGCTCGTTGGATGGCAC
>JACDGC010000678.1 GCA_013815535.1 Ktedonobacterales bacterium | reverse complement strand
GAGATTGGCCATGCTGGTGATGAAACGTGCCCGCCCGATGGGGTCGCCCACCAGACTCTCGCCTAACACTGGCCAGAAAAGGATCAGGGAGAGCAGTTCCATCACCAGGACGAAAACGCCCGCCGTCACCAACGCGCGGCGGTTGGGCCAGCGCGACGGCGCTTCGTCACCCGTCCGCGCGAGGCGATGAAAGATGGGGCCGATGAGCGCCCCCACCACGATTTGCCCCAGCAACGACAAGCCGAGCGGGCTGGTCTTGGAGTGCGGCTGAAATGTCACGAGCAATTTGATGAACGTATCCACGGGCAACAGCGGCAGAAGCCGCTCGCCCACTAACTCGGGCAGGCTGGTCGTACCCCAAGAAAAGCGAAAAAAGCCCATGACGATGACCGAGGCCAGCGCACCCAGGAGACCCGCCACCGCGGATGGCCCATCACTGCGGATGAGCCCGGTGGCACCATCAATGATCTTGCCCAGCAATGGTGAGCGTTCGCGTAACGTTGCAATCATCTAGAGACTCCATTGGGTGCCACAGCCAGCACATTGATCCCACGGCTCGTTGCTGTCAAATGCCGCACGGAATGATTGGTAGCGCGCCCCGTTCCACACCTCGGCAAAGGATTGCTCGAAGACATTGCCCAAGACCCGTGTGGAGGCGGGGCCAGGATGAAACGGCGCGAAGCAGCAGGAAAAGACGTTCCCCAGCGCGGTGATGTAGGCCAGTTTGCGCGGGCGCTGGCAGGGCGACCAGGGCCGACGCGCCGCTTCATCGGTCTGCGCGATGTAGTCGGCGGGCGTGGTTGCGCCAGTCGCGCGGAAGTCCAGGCCAAGTTCGCGGCAACGCGTTTCAGTTTGGGCGATCAGGTCGATCTCGTCTTCTGCGGCGCGGCGGAAAATGGCCTGGTCGGCGGTCGCCAAGCCTTCGCCAAAATAGATGAAGCGTTGCACATAGATCTCGCGCACGCCTGTCTGGCGGGCCAGGTCGGGTAGCATGGGCAATTCGTGCAGATTTTCGCGCATGGCGGTGAACCAGAATGACAGCCGTGGCAGATCCGCCCCCAGCGATTCCTTGAGATCGACGAAGCGCCGCACGTTCGCCAGGATTTTTGGTAAGGTCTTCACGGTGACGCCGCGCACGCGCGCATAGGTGGCGGGGGTGGCGCCATCGAGCGAGACGCGCAATTCATTCAGGCCCGCTTCGATGAGGGCGCGCCCCATGCGTTCGCTCAACGCTGTCGCGTTCGAGTTGAACAGCACATAGGCACCCCGTGAGCGCAGGTGCGCCACGATCTGGGGTAGCTCGGGGTTCAGCATGGGCTCGCCCAGACCATGCAGCACGACGCGTTCTAGCACGGGCAATTGATCGGTGATGCGAATGACCTCGGCCAGGGAGAGATCGCGCTCAGCTTCGCGGCCCAGATGGGTGCGCGGGCATTGGTCGCACAGTTCGTTGCAGCGGTTGGTCGATTCCAGATACAGTTCGCGGGGCAATGGCACCGCCTCGGTCACCATGGGCAACGGGCGGCGGCGGCTCTGGCTCTTGGGCATGCGGGTGATGGTGATGGGTGGTTGCATGGGTTTCAACGGACTCCTCGTTTTGCGAATGCGGCGGGGATGGTTGCGCCTGGCGCGGTGGCCACACGCCACTGCTGGCGCAAGGTGGCGCGCTGCGCGGCGTGGCGCAAGGGGGATAACGCCAGCACAAAGGGTAGATAGAAGAACACCTGGAACAGTTCGGCGGTTCCCCCGGGGGCGAAGATGACGTAGGTAAAGGGCATCAGCAGCGCGAAGAGCCACAGGGCCAGCACCGGGGCGGTGGGCGTGCGCTGCAGCGGCGTCGCGGCGGCCATCTGGGGCACTTGGCCATCCCAAGCCAGGGCGACGAATGGCAAGATCGCGGGAAGATACCAAGGGAAGAGGTGGGGCGCGAAGAGCATCCAAATGGCTGACAGCGCCAGGATGCTGGCGGCGGGGCTGAGCCCGACGCGCCAACGCCACCACGCCACCCCCAGGCACAACGCACCAATGCACCCCAGTTGCAACAGCGTCAGCAAGCTGGCAGAGCCGCCCGCGCCAGTGACGATTTGGCCCAGGAAGCGCTGTAGGATGCCTTGATCGACCCAGCGCTGCCGAAAATATGTCCCCAAAAAGCCGCCACCGCCCAACCCCAGCGGTATGAAGGGCAGATAGGCCAGCACCAGCGTCCCCCCCAATGCGGCGAAGAAGCCGCGATCCTCGCGCCGCGCGATGGCGATCACGAACAGCAAGGGATAGATTTTCGTGAGGGCCGCCATGGCGAGGAAGATCCCCGCCGCCACTCGCGCGCCACGCGTGGCTATCCCCGCGACCAGCAGTGCCGCCAGCGCCCAGGCAATGGCCACGGCGTCGATGTGCGCGTTCAAGGCGAACTCGATGATGGGCAGGGGGCTCCACCAATAGAGGATGAAGCGACGTGGATCGCTCCCTTGCCTGCGCAACAAGGCGATCAGCAAAATGGCTGAGGCCCAGTCGGCAAGCGCGATGGCGAACTTCAGTGCGCCAATCTTGAGGGGCGCGACGCTGCCCGCCACCACAAAGACCAACAGCGCCCCCGGTGGGTAGATCGTTGGGACGTTGCGAAAACCCAAGATCGGCCATATCACCGCGTCACGCAGGCCCGCGAAGCCAGGGTAATCAGGCCCATGGAGGTAGGGGCTGAGGCCGTGCAGCAGCAGGTGGGCGTCCCATAAGTAGCGGTAGGCATCGGGCGAAAAGGTGGGGGGGGCGCCGAAGAGCACGGCGCGCCAGAGCCCCCCGATGCCAAACAACAGCACCCATTCAGCGATCCGCCACGTCTGCATCGGGGCCGGCCGCGCGACCAGCACCAATCCCAGCCCGGCAACACTCACCAGCGTCACCC